>JBGPUH010000370.1:0-2748 GCA_041491025.1 Methylomirabilis sp. (SeqCode) | reverse complement strand
CGTCACGGACCGTGGAACCTCAAAGGCATTCCCGAGAGGACCGAGCGCCCGAAGACACCGCCCCGGCCGCATCGCCGACAGGAGCGCCGTGCCTCGGCCGAAGACCTTGTAGAGAATCTCTACCTCCGCAACGCGATGTTCCGAGTTTCGGGTTTCGGGTTTCGGGTTGGCATGAAAGGCTTCTTTGACTTGGAACTTCCTGACGCGCCTGATACTCATGGCCCGAGGCAAGAGCGGATCCAATCCCTCGTCCCACCCGAGCATGAGGAACTGGCCGGGGCGAAATCGTGCCAGGTGCACGGGGCCAGCCAGGCGCATTGAGAAATATGCCGGCGCGACCTCTCGATTGGCAACCACTTCAACCCGAACCTCAGATGGTCCGGCCACCGGACTCGTCCTCACAGTTCTGTGTTCCGGGTTCCATGTTCCGGGTGTTGTATTAGGAACTCGGAACCTGGGACCTGAAACTGTATTTCGTGATACTCCTGAAGCGCCTTGACCCTCAACTTCCCGTGCCGCATCGCCCGGATCGCTTCAACCACAGCGTGCGCGGCAGCCATCGTGGTGAAATACGGAATGCCCATGCTCACGGCCGCCCGCCGGATGGAGTAGGAGTCGAGTCGGGCGAGCTGGCCCTCCGGGGTATTGATCACCCAGCCCACCTCGCCACTCTTGAGCTTATCCACGATGTGGGGGCGCACGCCGTCGATGACCTTGGCCACCGGCTCAACGGCCACTCCGCCGGCCTGAATCACCGCTGCCGTGCCGGCTGTCGCCACCAGCCGGAAGCCCAGCTCCGCGAGCTGTCGCGCCAGCGGAACGATGTGCGGCTTGTCCTTGTCGCGTACGCTCAGAAAGACCGTCCCCTCCGTTGGCAGGGCGCCGCTGGCGCCGATCTGCGACTTCGCAAAGGCCAGGCCGAATTCGGAGTCGATCCCCATCACCTCGCCGGTTGACCTCATCTCCGGCCCGAGGACGGCATCGACACCTGGAAACTTCACGAAGGGCAAGACCGCCTCCTTGACCGCCACGTGGCCCAGCGTCCGCTCTTCGGTGAAGCCCAGCTCCTTGAGGCTCATCCCCCCCATGATCTTGGCCGCCAGCTTGGCCAACGGGACACCGATCGCCTTGCTGACGAATGGGACCGTCCGGGAGGCACGGGGATTGACCTCCAGGACATACACGACGTCCCCCTTGATTGCGAACTGGACGTTGATCAGGCCGACCACCCCGAGCTCCAGGGCCATGGCCTTTGTCTGCGACCGGATCTCATCGAGTAACGGCTTCGGCACCGACCTGGGGGGAAGGGAACAGGCCGAATCCCCGGAGTGGATGCCTGCCTCCTCGATATGCTCCATGATCCCGCCGATCACGACTTCCTGGCCATCGCACAGGGCATCCACATCCATCTCGATGGCGTCTTCCAGGAACTTGTCCACAAGGACCGGATGTTCCGGCGAGGCCTGGACCGCCCGTGCCATGTAGTCCTGGAGGCTCGCGTCGTCATAGACGATTTCCATTGCACGGCCGCCGAGGACGTAGGAAGGCCGAACCAGGACCGGATACCCGATCTGCCCCGCGATCCTCAGCGCCTCGCTCACCGATACGGCGGTTCCGTTGGGCGGTTGATTCAGGCCAAGACGCTGGAGCAGTTGCTTGAACCGCTCCCGGTCTTCGGCCCGGTCGATAGCGTCCGGCGGGGTCCCAAGGATCTTCACACCCGCCCGCTCCAGAGGGATGGCCAGCTTCAGCGGCGTCTGCCCACCGAACTGGACGATCACGCCGACGGGTTGTTCCCGTTCCGCGATATTCAGGACGTCCTCCAGGCAGAGCGGTTCGAAGTAAAGACGGTCCGAGGTATCGTAGTCAGTGGAAACCGTCTCCGGGTTGCAGTTGACCATGATCGTCTCGTAGCCGATCTCCTTCAGAGCGAAGGCCGCGTGGACGCAACAGTAATCGAACTCGATCCCCTGGCCGATCCGATTCGGGCCGGAGCCCAGGATCATGATCTTCCTCCGAGTAGTGGGGTTGGCCTCGCACTCCTGTTCGTAGGTCGAGTAAAGGTAGGGGGTGTGGGCCACGAACTCGGCGCCGCAGGTATCCACCATTTTGAAGGTGGCCTCGATCCCCATCCGCTTCCTTGCATCCCGGATGGTCAGTTCCTGGGAGCCAACGAGCTGAGCGAGCCGGCGGTCTGAAAACCCCAGCGCCTTGGCCTCACGCATCGCTGAAGCGGTCAAGAGACGGAGCAGAAGAGACGGCCCGCCACGGACCTGGCCGAAGCCAATCAGGCGGTCTTCGAACTGCACGATCTCTTTGATGTTCGCCAGGAACCAGGGATCAATTGCCGTCAGCCCCTGGATCTCCTGTTCGGTCATGCCAAGGCGGAAGGCATCAGCGATATAGAAGACCCGCTCCCAGTTGGCGATCCGCAGCCGCTCCCGGACCAGCTTCATATCGACTTCGCGAGCCTCGCCGCGGCCGCCGCCGTTCTCGCGCCCCTTGCCTCGCCCAAAGATCCGACTCTCCAGTCCATACGCCTCGATTTCGAGGGACCGGATCGCCTTCTGCAAGGCTTCCTTGAAAGTGCGGCCGATCGCCATCGCTTCCCCGACCGATTTCATCTGGGTCGTCAAGGTCTCGTCCGCGCCCGGAAACTTCTCGAACGAGAATCGAGGGAACTTCACGACGCAGTAATCGATGGTTGGCTCGAAGCAGGCCGTCGTCTCCTTCGTGATATCGTTGCTT
>JBGPUH010000369.1:0-2754 GCA_041491025.1 Methylomirabilis sp. (SeqCode) | reverse complement strand
GTCTCTTCGACAACTATGTCGCGTTTCTCGTCTGGGGCCACAATGTGCAACTGAATCTTTAGATTAGGCTGCATGGAGATGAGGTCAGCCATCCGAAGAAGGCCGGATTCAATCGAAGACGTGAGTTCGACCTCGAAGGCCGCAACGATGGCGTTCCCTCTTCGCCAGAGTACATCGATGAGTTCGACGGTCCGATTCGCTGCGTCATCACACTGGAGAGGTAGCCCTTGCCGGCTTCTTGGAAGGTCTCCTAAAGCCTGTCCTTGGAATTGACGATTTCTGTCGCCTCTAGCTACCCAGATGTCCAGGCCCATATCACTCGTACGTTCAGCAGATCCCCAGACAGGTACGGCCCAAGGTGATGTACCGCCCACCGAGCGAGGTTTGAGCTTCACCGTCCCGCTCCAGGCCAGGCCCTGCGGGCCATCAGTCCAGCTTCTCCGCTGCCGGTCTCTCTGCTCGCTGTGCCAGGACTAACATCTCGCCGATGGGGAGGCGAACATTACGCTGCCGGTAAGACCGCGGGACAAACAGGCCAAGCAGTTGCCACATCCGGTAAATCAAAGGGTTGGAGGCCTGGAATTGGATCAAGCTGTAATTGTAATTTAGGGCTTTACAGGCTCTGGCGATGTGGACCACCTGGAAGCCGGTCTGAGTCAACAGACGCGCTAGGTTAGCTCGATTGAAATGATACGTGTGAACTATTGGGATGTAAAAATACCAGCGCCGCCCCATCAATCGGCAAATCAGGCTGCCGGTGTCCGGCGTCGTGAGTGCCAGGACCCCTCCTGGGCGCAGTAACCGGCGTACGGTATGAAGGAAGACGACAGGGTCCAGCACGTGTTCGATCACGTCGAAGCCGGTCACGATGTCATACGGTCCCTTGGCCGAGAAGCCTTCCACCGTGGCGGCATACGCCTTCAAGTTCCTGCTCCGCGCTTCCTCGACTGCCTCGCTGGAGATGTCTATGCCCTCTGCCTCGAACCCGGCCATGTTGACTTCGTCTAGAAGCAGCCCCGTCGAGCAACCAACATCCAGCCACCTGGTTCCGTGGGCATGGGCCCGCACAACGTTCAGCCGATACCGCGCCGTGGCCCGGGCCATCTGCTCCTGAGCGGCTAGAGCCCAACCTCCCCCTGTGTTTTCCTTATAATCGCGATCGTAGAACGCTCGCAGATCCACAGAGGCCGGCAGGGGATCGACAACAACCACACCACAGCCGGCGCAGCGCACGTATTCCTGCTTGCCCTTGGTGAAGAGTGTATGGAAGCGGTCGCCCTTGCAGATGAAGCATGGAGAAGTGCTCACACTGTTCATTACCTCACTGTTCCAGCCACGAACATCCGAGTCCCAGTGTCGAACACGCCCCGCGTTGGCGGCATCAGCTTGAGTGACTCGCCAGAGCCATTCTCTGCCAAGCCGACCCTCAAAGTCAAGCCGTTCCGGCTAACGGTAGTGGGTCAGTTTGAGGCTTGCGAATTAATGCGCGGCAGGGGTCGAGATTCTTCGCTCCGCTCAGAATGACGCTAGTGAGGCTTGTCATCCTGAACGAAGTGAAGGATCTCTGGCAAAGTGACCCACTACCCGGCTAACAGTGGTGGCCGAATTACATTCATCACGCCACATGAATCGTCACAGTTGTGGTGATTTTCAAGTTCCTTCGAGCTCCTCCCTCAGAACGCGGGCTTTGAGGCGCTTGTCTCTCAGTTTATGGCGGAGGCCCAGGGCCTGACCAACCTGCACCCGGAACAGGCCCGGCCGACGCAGTATTTCCCCGATAGCTTCTTGGACATCGGGAACTATCTCCCTTATAGATGACAGCTCTTTCGCATGACTCTGCTGAAGGCCCTAGCCGGGTACGTGCGGACCGCGCAGACCTCAGGCGCAAAACTGCCCGAAAGTCCACTATGAAAGAAGCCGGCTCCGCCGCTCGCCGCGACGTCGGCGTCGGTAGGCAAGCTCAGCGACAACAGGCTGACCGCAACATAGGTCCAGTGCATACCCAATGAGGCAACGATAGGCGCAAGGAACAGTGCCATCAGTGGAGGGTGGGCCTGGATCCAGAGAAAAGTCACGGCTCGTCGAAGAGCCTCTCGCTCTCTCTCGCGTAGCCGTGGCCACACCCTTCCCAACGATAGTCGGGCTGGCTCCCTTTTCAGTGACGCCCGGGTCATTTCAACCATGTTGGGCGGATAGAGGGGGCTCCCTTGCAACATCTCCTGTGACGAGACAATGTCTTGCATGATGTCGCGGGGCGCCTCGTACCCCATCTAGATCGCGAAGAGAGCGGTGAGAACGGTGCCGCGTCCGACGAAGGCGAAGAGGAACGAGAAGACGAGAAGGTTCTACAGCGCGCGGACTGCCCCCTCAAACCCTGACCGGCGCCCGGACGAACGAATCCAACACCCAATGACAACTCCTGAGGCGGCTGGAACCGCCCAGAGGGTTGTGTTTGCAATTGTTCTTACTGTCGGTCCATGAGCGGCATGAAAACGATCCATCAGGGCGTCGTGAGACTTGGCGGCACGGTCCGGGATTTTGAAGCCCTAGCAACCTCGCTGGCATGCCGCTTAAGCGTCACGACGGTGAATTCAGTGGACAGCAGGTGGAGCACTTCGCTGACCACCTGCAGCTTCTGTGCGCTGGGCATTCTCATGCCCGGAAAGAAGGAGAGCGCCTGCATGTCATCGTCACCCATGAAATCCAGCGGATGGAGAAGCAATGAAGGCGGGGTACCCGTCAGCCGGCAGAGCC
>JBGPUH010000368.1:0-2780 GCA_041491025.1 Methylomirabilis sp. (SeqCode) | reverse complement strand
TTCACCTTGCCTTTGTCCTGAATGCGGAATACCCTTTTCATGAAGCGGCTCCTTTCTGTGTGGGGTGCTCGGTTAGCGCCACTAACCGCTCCACCCTAAGGGAGTCGCTTCGCTTTTTCAACTAACTATGGCACACCTTCCCTCCTCGGCATCGTTGACATAGACAGAGGCCGTGATGTGCATCGCCGAGACCAGGATCATCCCCTCACGGACCCCGCTCTTCCTCAGTGCCGCCTCAACTTCCTTCGTGATATTGATGTAGTCGCGCTGCTTCTTCGTATTGAAGGTCAGGTACTCGGTATGGAATTTCACCGGTGCACCTCCACTTGGCTCCCCCCGCTGGAACGATTCTGATCGATACACAACAACGCCCAGGATCTCTCGCGAGACCCTGGGCGGCCGAGAACAGTGACCAGCCCATGACACCGCGGACGACAAAGGATGATTACAGCCGCCAACCGATGAAGCTCAGTTGACTGCCGGTCTTCCCCTCCTTCCGGTAGGAGAAAAACTTTTCGACGTTGCAAGCCGTGCAGGGGCCAATGCTGACGATGTGTGATCGGGGAACGCCGACACTGACAAGCTGCCCTTCGTTAATCGCCTTCAGGTCGAGGAAACCTTTCGCACCATCCGGCCTCCAGGCACCCCTCAGCGCCTCTGCCCAGTCCGCTTCGATCTGCTTTGTTACGTCCCTTCCCACCTCGTAGCAACAGGGGCCGATAGACGGTCCCATGGCCACATGCAGTGCGGACGGATCGATACGATACTCCTCCGTCATCCGCTTGACCGCGTTGGCGGCGATGCCGGCACCCGTCCCCCTCCAGCCGGCGTGGACCGCCGCAGCGACCCTTCGTCCCGGCTCCAAGAAGAGCAGCGGGACGCAGTCAGCCGCCATTATTCCCAGCACGAGATTAGGCACATCGGTCATGAGTCCATCTCCCACGCCGGCCCGCTTCCCGGTCCCGCTGGAGACTTTCAGGATCGTGTCGCCATGGACCTGGTTGGCGGTGGTAATATCCACGTCGCTCAGCTCAAAAGCCATCTTGAGGTCGCACCAGTTGTGCTTCACGGTTTGAACATCATCTCCATTATCGTACGACATGTTCAGGGAGGCATGGGGTGATTGGCTTCGGCCGCCGAGGCGACCGAGAAAACCATGCACAAGGCCATCGAATACATCCCACTGCGGGACCTGTAGGCGAAGAATATTCATCTCGCGATTATTCTATGGGATCAGTGGAAGGGTGTCAAACACAGGGGGGAGTGAAGGCAGCGTCCTGAATCATCGCCAGGATTGTCAGTCTACACCCTACATAGTATAATAGAGACAATCAGCGGGCAGATTGGATACTTCTCAGGCCACAGGAAGGGCGGCGGATGCTTCCAGAGAGTCGATCAGCCTTGAAAGAGTGGGCGGTGGTGGCGAGGGCCCTGGGGTCCGGGCGCCAGACGCTCCTGCTCAGGAAGGGTGGGATCCATGAGCGGCGGGGTGAGTTCGAGGTGGAGCACTCCGAATTCTTCATCTTCCCAACCTACCTCCATCAGACGCGGCAGGATCTCCTACCCGATCATCACGAGGAACTCGACAGGAGCCTGGCATCGCGGCCTCCCGCTGACCTGGTCTCGATCGACTGCTTCGCCATCGTGAAAGAGGTGTTTCACGTCTGCGATCTGGCGCCGCTGAAGCTGCTGGAAGGGGAGCACATCCTGTCTTGGTCCGCCGTCGAGAAGCGCTTTTTCTACGGAAACCATCCCGGCCTCCATGTCCTGGCCGTCAGGATCCACAAGCTACCGCAGACGTTCACCATCCCCAACACATCACACTACGATGGGTGTGTCTCCTGGGTGGACCTCGATCAGCCGCTACCCACCGCGGGCAGCGGGCCCGTCTTGCCGGAGATCGAGTTCCGCCATCGGCTCGAGGCGATCCGTAAAGTCCTGGCGCCGGCCGCCGCGTGACTCGTATGCCGATGAAACGAGCCCTCCTCATCGTCGACCACGGCAGCCGCCGCCAGGAATCGAGCGATCTCCTCAAAGAGGTTGCTGAGATGATGCAAGATCGCTTTGGCCTGAGCATCGTCCACTACGCCCATATGGAGTTGGGGAGGCCGACCATTCAGCAAGGGTTTGACGCCTGCGTGGCCGATGGAGCTGAGGAGGTCATCGTACACCCGTATTTCCTCGGGCCAGGGAGCCACGTCACCACAGATATCCCAGCCCTCGTGAAGCAGGCGGCCAACCGCCACCCCGGCATCGCCTTCCGGATCACCGAACCACTGGGCATCCACACGAAGATCGGCGAGGTGATCCTGGAGCGGATCGCTGAGTCTGAAGGCACTATTCATCAGTCTGCCCGATGATCCGACGCGATCGACTGAAAGCCTTCGCGGAACGGCACAGTCGCCATACTAGAATTGGAACGGTACTCGCGTGACCAATACAACCGGAGATGCTCACGGCCATCTTCATCCGTCTGAGGCCCCCTATCGATTTTGCCCAAGGTGTGGGGACACGCTCACGCCAAGGCGCATGAAACCGCAAGGGCCAGAGCTTCAGGCGTGTCCGGGCTGCTCCTTCGTCCATTACCAGGACCCGAAGGTCGCGACCGGCACCTTGTTCACGCTCGATGGCGGCATCGTCCTGGTGAAACGAGCGATTCCACCTTCATATGGCAAGTGGGTGTTTCCGGGCGGCTTCGTGGATAAAGGTGAACGGTTGGAGATGGCGGCCATTCGCGAGACCCGGGAAGAGGTCAACCTCGATGTGGAGATCGACCGACT
>JBGPUH010000367.1:0-2786 GCA_041491025.1 Methylomirabilis sp. (SeqCode) | reverse complement strand
TCCAAGAGCTGCAGGGTCAGGTAAAGGTTCCGGGCGATGTTTGTCGCGTCCACCACCGCGATCACCGCATCTGGACGGGCGTCCAGCAGGGCTTGCCTCGCCACCCACTGGTCCTCCGAGACGGGCTCCAGCGCATACGTCCCCGGCAGATCGATGACCCCCACCATCATATCGTTGAAGTGGGTGACGCCCATATTCACGTCCACCGTTTTTCCTGGGTAGTTGGCGGTCACCACGCCCATGCCGGTCAGTCGATTGAAGAAGCTGGACTTGCCGACATTCGGGTTGCCGGCCAGAGCAATGGTTCTCTGCACCTCGCCCTTGAATCGCAGGACTGATTGGCAACACGTCAGTGCCATGGTCTCACACTTCCCGAACCAGGATCCGCGACGCGACCTCCCGTCCGAGAGCATAACGGGAGGCCCCCACTCTCACCACGATCGGCCCACCCATGGGTGCAACCTCTTCGACTTCCAGTTCGGTCTTCGGGAACAGCCCGAGGGCAGCGAGGTACTGGAGAAGCTGGGGCTCTTCTTGCTGAATGGTGGCAATCACCCCCTTCGAGCCCGGCCGCAACCGATCCAGTGGCGTGGCCGGCTCGACCTTGAACGACCCGTCTGCGGCAGGGATCGGGTTGCCATGAGGGCAAGTGTCCGGGCGGCCGAGGACGGTATCCAGCCGCTCCTCCAATGCGCAAGAGATAGCCGGCGCGATCCGAGCCGCCTCTTCGTGGACCTGTTCCCACGGAAGCCCCAACTGATCGTGCAGCAGTCGCTCCACGAGGCGGTGCCTTCTCACCAGAGTCGCTCCCCACGCCGCTCCCGAATGGGTCAATGCCAGCTCGAGGGCAGGGCTGCTCGTCACAAAGCCGAGCGCCTGAAGGCGCACGATCCGCTCTACGCCCTCTGCACGCGATATCTGAAGCTTTCGGGCCAGCGCCTCAATCGGCACCGCAGCGCCAGGCTGATAGAGTCGATAGAGCGCCTCCAGGCTCTCATCGAGCGACTTCTCGAGTACCTCTCCCTGCCAATGCTTTTTCGGCCCCATCGAATCCTAGACCTCTAGTCCCAAGGTGGCTTCCACCTGATCCACACAGGGGAGCCGGTTTCATCGCGGAGCCTCAATACTTCGGTCCCCTTTTTCACTTCAGCGGCGATGATTGCCGGCTTCCCATTAACGGTGATCCTTGAGCCTTTGACTTCGATCGTATCCTTCGGCTCGATTTTCACGTCCTGCTTTTCGAGATACCACGAAGGCCCAAGGTGGACGGAGACCGTCTCCTTACCAGTCTTGAGCGTCAGATGCAGACCGGACGACATCCCTTTCATTGGGGTCATTTTGGTCACGCTGACAACTTCGCCGTTAATGGTCTCCACGGTTTTGGTATCGTACATTTTGCCGTATCGGTCCCCCGATCCCCAGCCTTCCCTTCCTCTCTGCCGCGTGTCCCGCCCAACCTGTGCAAGGGACCAGGCTGCGAGAACGAGACTCAGGATGGCGACCACTGGGACACAAAAGCCGAGCTTCTTCATGGTTCTGCCCTTCCTTCCCTTATTGCGTCAAGCCCCCGCCAATCTCAGCGCACAGTCATTTCCGGTCACGAGAGCCTCTCGTTGCCCCTTGAACTAGGGCCGACACGTGCGGCACCTCCGAGCCCCGCCGAGAGGCTCACGGATTGGCCAGATGATCGCCACGTCCTCAGAGTGGCGCTGTGACCTCGTCCACGCCCCTCCTATTGGATCGCGATGGATTGGACGACCAGTTTGTCCTCTTCGCGGACATACTTCATCCTGATCTTGTCGCCCACCTTGATATCCGAGAGCTTCTTGGTCACCTTTCCAGCCGTGATGCTGGCCTTGTCCGGCACCTCTGCCCCAACGGTCATGGTGCTCTTGCCCACCGGTGTCTCCATGACAATCGTCTTGGAACCCAGCTCCACGGCAATGACCTTACCGGCCACATCCCGGACTGCCCCTTTCGCAAAGGCCACTCCGACCATGAGGCCCACGATCACCAGACCTGCGGCAGCCGCCGCCAACAGACGTCCTGCGCTCGATACAACTTTACTCATTGCACTTCCCCTCCTCTTCTGCGACCGCGCTCAGGAGAGACGGTCTTGTTGGCCGTTAGCCCAATGCCCCTCTCGTGCCGTTCCAACTTAGTGAACCAAAATTGAGCGGCGTCCCTTATAGCGATGGTCGCAACCGCGCGGAGCGGCAAAGTCGCCATAACTAGTTGGAACGGTACTAGCAGACGAACTCAGTGACAACCTGGGGATAGCCGCGCTCCGTCAGAGCCTTGACAACAGGGTCCGGGTTGATGGTCCGGAGCCTCAAGATCACGAGACGCCTGGCGCCCTCCCGAGCCGGCAGGGTCACCAGGCTGGCGATCTCCACCTGCTGATCCTCGACGATCCGAATGACCTCGGTCAGGACCCCAGGGCTGGCCGGAATCTCGATCTCGACTCGCGACGCAGTCTGCGTGGCGCCCATCATATCCGTCAGCATACCAAGGACATCAGTTTCGGTGATGATACCGACCAACCTGCCGTCCTGGACGACCGGCAAAGCGCCGATCTTCTCCTTGAACATCCGGGCGGCCGCCTCCTCGATAGGACAGTACGGCGAAATCGTCACCACCTCTTTCGACATGACTTCCTTGATGGTCACGGCGGAGGTGAATCTCAGGAATTCCTTCGCGCTATCGCGGTCCAGGGGGGATGGGGCCGCCTTCTTGAGGTCCCGGTCCGAAACGATCCCGATCACACGGTCGCCTTCAACAACCGG
>JBGPUH010000366.1:0-2786 GCA_041491025.1 Methylomirabilis sp. (SeqCode) | reverse complement strand
TACCAACTCATCGAACAGTGAACCGACCCTTTTCACCGGCTTGACCGGAACCGCGCTGGCTGCCATGTCTCTCCCCCCTTGCCACCTCGGGATGCCATATCGAACACAAGCCACCACCGGGCAGTTGACTATCGCGCCTGCTTTGCGCCCACCCTTTGCTCGATCTCCAGCACCTTTGCCGTTATCTTCATGACAGCGTCCGGATTCAACGAGATGCTGTCAATCCCTTCCTCGACCAGGAACTGCGCGAATTCCGGGTAGTCGCTCGGCGCTTGGCCGCAGATCCCGATCTTGACGCCGCACGCTCGAGCCGTCCGGATCACCGATGCCACGAGCTTCTTGACAGCCGGATCCCGCTCGTCGAAGATCCGGGCGACCAGCTCTGAATCTCTATCAACCCCCAGCGTCAACTGTGTCAGGTCGTTCGACCCAATAGAGAAGCCATCGAAGATCCTGGCAAACTGCTCGGCGAGCAGGACGTTGCTGGGAATCTCGCACATGACGTACACTTCGAGACCGTTCTCTCCACGCTTGAGTCCGTGCTTGGCCATCTCTGCCAGCACCTTCCCGCCCTCCGCCACCGTTCGGACAAAGGGGACCATCAGCTTGATATTGGTGAAGCCCATCTCCTCCCTGGCTTTCCACATTGCGCGACACTCCAGGGCGAATCCCTCTCGATACCGGTCATCGTAGTAGCGCGACGCGCCGCGAAAACCGAGCATGGGGTTCTCTTCCGTCGGCTCGAACTCCTTTCCCCCGATCAGGTTGGCGTATTCGTTCGTCTTGAAGTCGCTGAGGCGGACGATGACGTCCTTGGGGTAGAAGGCGGCGGCGATCATCCCCACCCCCTCCGCCAGCTTGTCCACGAAGTACTGGGGTTTATCGTCATAGCCGGCGGTCAGAACGGCGATCTCGGCCTTCGCCGGCTGATCGGCCAGGGCGTCATAACGGACCAATGCCATGGGATGGATCCGGATGGCGTGGCTGATGATGAGCTCCACTCTCGCCAGGCCAACCCCGTCGTTGGGGAGGGCTGCCAAGGCGAAGACCTCCCTGGGGTTGGCGACGTTCAGCATGATCTTGGTCCGGGGGCGGCCGAGCTTGCCCAGATCGATCTCCTGAATATTGAACCTGAGAAGACCCCGGTAGACATACCCGGTGTCGCCCTCAGCACAGGAAACGGTGATCTCTCCCCCATCGGCGATGACTTCTGTCCCGCGCTCCGTCCCGACCACCGCGGGAATTCCCAGTTCGCGGCTGACGATGGCCGCGTGTGAGGTCCGTCCGCCACGGTTGGTGACGATGGCGGCCGCCATCTTCATGATCGGCTCCCAGTCCGGATCGGTCCTGTCGGTCACCAGGACCTCGCCCCCGCGGAACTTCTCCAGATGTCGCGCGTCCTCGATGACACGGGCCCTTCCCTGCCCGATCATCTCTCCCACGCTCTTGCCAACTAGGAGGCGCTCGCCAGTCTCCTCCAAACGATAGATCCGCAGCAGGTCCCGCCGCTTCACTGACTGAACCGTTTCCGGGCGCGCCTGAACGACGAACAGCTCGCCGGTTCTGCCGTCCTGAGCCCACTCGATATCCATCGGCGTGTACTTCCCACTGCTCCGGCTGTAGTGGTCCTCTATGGCGCAACCCCAGCGCGCCAGTAGCAGGACGCCGTCGTCACCGAGAGCACAGCGCTGGCGATCGGCGGCGGGCACGGCGATGTTCTTCGTCAGCTTGCTTCCTTCCTCGTCGTATACCAGCTTCCACTCCTTGCTCCCCACGCTCCGCTGAATGATGGGGCGGAAGCCCTTGAGGAGCGTGGGCTTGAACACGTAGATCTCGTCCGGCGTCACGGCTCCCTGGACCACATTCTCTCCCAGGCCGTACGAGGCATTGATCAGGATGCAATCGGCGAATCCGCTCTCCGTGTCGATGGTGAACATGACGCCTGAGGCGCCGAGGTCCGAGCGGACCATTTTCTGCACCCCGATGGAAAGGGCGATGCTCAGGTGATCAAACCCCTTGTCCACACGGTAGGAGATGGCGCGATCGGTGAAGAGCGAGGCGAAACACTTCCGGCATGCCTCGAGCAAACCGGGGACCCCGTGGACATTCAGGTAGGTCTCTTGCTGGCCGGCAAAGCTGGCATCTGGCAGGTCCTCTGCAGTGGCGCTGCTCCGGACGGCAACATCGGTGTTCGGTCCGTATTCCTGGCAGAGCCGCTCATAGCCTGCAACGATAGCCGCCTGAATTGCGGGAGGCAGGGAAGCTTCAAGAAGCATCGTCCGGATCGCCTTGCCACGGGTCCGCAGGTCCTGGATGTCGCGGGTGTTCAGCCCCTCCAGTTGCTCCCTGATCTTGGCCTCGCAGCCACTTTCTCTGAGGAAGGTTCGGTAGGCCACGGCAGTGATGGCAAACCCATACGGGACCCGCACGCCCTGGGCCTTCAGGTTTCGATACATCTCGCCCAGCGACGCGTTCTTGCCGCCCACTAGCGGGATGTCTTGCAGGCCGATCTCATCAAACCAGCGCACCAGTGGATCCGCCGCCATCGTTTACTCCTTCTAGTCAATAAAAGTGCCAAGTTCCAGGTGCAAAGTTCCAGGTTCTAAGAACTTGGAACTCAGAACGTGGAACCTGGAACTGCGAAGCTAAACTTCGAACCCGGAACCCGGAACTCGGAACTTGAATCATAGCCGCACGCCGCCCAAGAAGGGCGCCGTCTCCTCTGGCAGGGCGGTGTTGATGAAAATGCCGGACCCGAGCTCGAAGCCGGCCGGGGTGGTCAATCG
>JBGPUH010000365.1:0-2788 GCA_041491025.1 Methylomirabilis sp. (SeqCode) | reverse complement strand
CAGCCATGATATCCCGAAAGAATAAAACCGATGGTTGTCCCGTCTAAAGAAGTGGCGGGGTATGGGCGAGACGCCAGAGTTCGGAACGGCAGTAGATGATCAGGATCTCGTCCTGCGCACCAAAGCCGGCGATCGTTCGGCATTTGAAGTTCTGGTGGGGAAGTACCAAAATCGAGCGTACAATGTGGCCTTCCAGATCCTCCGTCACCACGAGGACGCGTTAGATGTGGCCCAGGAGGCGTTTGCGCGAGCGTACCTCTCCATTGACCGTTTTCGAGGCAGCGCGGGGTTCTACACCTGGTTGTATCGCATTCTGGTGAATCTGGCCATCGATCACGCTCGGGCAAGGGGTAAAGAGCCCCCGATATCCCTGAATGATTCAGAGGTGGCCGAGGGCCAGAGGGAACACAGGCCAGACCCTCGCGCCTCACTGGAGAGCAAGGAATTGGGTGAACAGATCGCCAGAGCGGTGGCCTCGCTGCCAATCCAGCAGCGGACCGCCCTGACACTGAGGGAGATCGAGGGATTAGCCTACCAGGAGATTGCCCGCGTCATGAATTGCTCTATCGGAACGGTAATGTCCAGGCTGCACGCCGCCCGGCAGAAACTTCAGCAGATACTGGGACATTCGGTGCACCCACAATGAAAGCCTTCCTGTTAAATCGGTCCGACTGCCCGACAGTTCTTGCGCGGCTTGGCGCCTACGTTGACGGGGAGCTTCAGCAAGCCAGGCGACAGCGGGTGGAGGCCCACGTCGGCTCCTGCCAGAGCTGTTCAGCCGAACTGGACCGACTCCAGAGGCTCCGTGATCAGCTCCATCGGAACCTTGCGGTGTCCCTCTCGGGCCAGGATGCCGACCGGTTCTGGGAACACGTGGAGCGGAAGATTCAAGAGGCAAAGGCCCCTCGCTGGTGGACGCTGGATCGGGTCAGAGAGCTGTTCTGGTTCTACCCCAAGCTAAAGTGGGCCTCGGTCGCGGTCCTGGGCACGACGGTCCTGCTATTGACGGCTGACCTGGTCCTCCGTCCGGCGATCCTGCCCCCCACGCCCCTTGGCCCGTCGAGTGAGCGGCTGCACACCGTGGTCGAGTCGGTAGAGGGAGGGCCGAACAGTTCGGTGGTCCTGTTCTCTTCACCTGATCAGCAACTGAAGATCATCTGGGTCTTGGAACGAAAGAGGCTGTGACCCGGCGATGAAGGAGATTATCTGACGATGGGACGGTTTAATCGCCACGGGCATTCGAGGGGAGGTTCACACGTCGCCGTCCTCGTGCTCGTCCTGTTACAGCTCCTTTGGCCCTTCGATCTCAGCGCTGCTCCCACGGTGAATCTTCAGGCCCAAGTGTTCTTGGCCTCTAACCCACCGAGTGTCGCGCCAGATCCGCGACAGGGTGTCGCGCCAGATCCGCGCCTGGCGAGCCTGATCGCTGAACTTCGAAATACCCTTCGCTATTCGACGTTTCAGTTATTGAGTTCCCCGAGTGGCCGGACTGGCCTCGGACAAGTTTGGAGAGCGGAGCTACCACCGGGAGGGCGGACGCTCGAGCTGACGCTGTTGGCAATTGAGCAGGGAACGATCCAGCTCCAGGCACGAATCGTTCAGGCAAACGAGACACTCGTCAATACAATCGTCCGGCTGCAAATCGGAGGTCCGCCAGTCGTGATCGGCGGACCCGCTTACCAGAATGGAGTTCTGGTAATTGTCATCTATGCCTCGGCCCCCTGGAAATGAAGAGATCCCCGCGATTGACGCCGCCAGTCTCGCCGTGGTAGCATCCGCCACCTTGCATAAGGGATTTCGGGCCGACTAGAGCACTGAGTGCTTGGCCAGAGAAGCGAAGCGTTCAAAGTGAACACTATAAGAGGGAGGCCTGTCAGAGACAGGGCGATGTTAACCGTAGGACCTCGGTTCAGAGCGGGGCCTTTCGCAACGTTTGTTTGCGAAAGGCCCCTTGTGTTTATGGGACGAAAAACGAATACCCGATTGCCTGAGCCGTCTAATAGTCAAGGGGTATGCTTGACTCTTCCTTGACGGCCTGATGGCGCCGGGCAAATAGCGAGGATTTGAGCGATGCACGTGATTCCTTCCCATGAAATCTCCCCTTACCTTTCTCCTCCTCTCGAAAAAGACAGGTCAAGGGGTGGGTCGGTTGGCAATCAACTGGCCCTAGGCTTGTGTTTCCTGGCGTGGGTGATACTCACTCTGCCAAGTGGGCAGGCTGCGACGGCGGCCTCACCCGGCGATGGTGACCTGGCGACCCGCCTGCTCGCCGGCCATGCCGGAGAGGTCTTTGCATTGGCCTTCTCTCCAGGCGGGGGGCAACTGGCCTCGGGTGGCGGGGACCAGACGATCCGTCTCTGGGACCCGGCGACGGGGCGAGAACTCAAGGTCCTGCGCGGACATCTGGGGCCGGTTCGGGCGCTCGCCTTTTCTGGGAACCGCCCGTTGTTGGCGTCGGGTAGCGCAGACACCACCATCCGGATTTGGGACCTCACCTCGGGCAAGGAGCTCAAGGCGCTGACGAGCCACTTCGGAGCGATTCGCGCGATCGCCTTTTCGCCGGACGGACAGCTCGTCGCCAGCGGGGGTGACGACGGAAGTCTGCGGATTTGGGACTGGGCTGGCGGCAAGGAGATCAAAGCCATGAGGGGCCGCCAGGGTATCGTCTTCTCGGTCGTCTTCTCGCCGGATGGCCTGACCCTCGCCACTGGGGGAAGCGACACGATGGTCCATCTTTGGGACCTCGCCAGCGGTCGCGAGCGTAGCGCCCTCTCCGGTCACGCAGGTG
>JBGPUH010000364.1:0-2806 GCA_041491025.1 Methylomirabilis sp. (SeqCode) | reverse complement strand
GCTCCAGCAGGTTCGGCATACGGGTACGGGTAATCAGCGCCAGGGTAACCAGGGTATGGTACGGGATAAGCCGGATACATCGGGTAATACGGATACGGAGGGTAGTAAGGGTAGGAGGGATACGCGAATCCACCGAAGTTGAAAAAAACGGCCGAAGGGTGATGGGGCCGATGGAGGCCGACAAGCGGGCCTCCTAACGGATGGAGAATTGCGGCCAGAGCAACGCCGCGGTGGAACTGGTGACCGACGCCGCCGAGAGGTCCGCCGCTGAAGCGGGCGTGGACAACCCCCCCGCGAGGACTCCCGATGTGGCCTTCGCCGTCGCGCCCACCCACGCTGCGTCCCTCTGCGGGGGGAATATGCGCTGCGACGCTTAGGCAAAGCAGGAATAAGAACGCGTGGACCTTCGGCCAGTCTTGCCTACGCCGATGACTCATCAACACCCCCCCGCTCAAATATACACTCCTGGCACCTGAAAAGCACGCTGAAAGGTATGGTGTGTGAGCAACCGCCTTGTTGACTCAGGGGCCCGGTCGAGCACCTGCTGGTAGAGGCGGGGAACGAAGGTAGCCGCGCCTGCGGTGAAGGGACAAGGGTGAGGCGGAATAGTGTCTGACCGGTCATTGGGGGGGCCATGGGACGACCCCACCTCATCCGCGCTCTGTACGCTATCGATCAGAGGCCTCCGACGGACCAGGCCCCTCGTGAGCCCCGCTGTATCGCTCAGCGAGGGCATAGTAGCCGTCGAGGCCGATGACATCGTGGAACTGCTGAAAGGGCATGAGGCGGTCGAGGGCTGCAGTGGTGGTCCCCGTGGTCATGAGTAGTCGGAACATCTCGTCCATAGCCTTCGCTGAGGCATAGAGCGCAGTGAGTGGCCAGAGCACAAGCTGGATCCCGAGCTTGTCCAGCTCCTCTTTCGTGAGCAAGGGCGTCACGCCCCCCTCGAGCATGTTGGCAACGAGCGGGGGTGGTAGCTCGCGACCGATCCTCGCGAGTTCCTCCGTGCTGCGGGGCGCCTCGAGGAAAAGCGCGTCTGCGCCGGCCTCCTTGTACTGTTGGCATCGGCGGATGGCGTCGTCAAGCCCGTTGACCTGTCGAGCATCGGTGCGTGCGACGATGAAGAAATCTCTGTCCCGTCTGGCATCAACAGCGGCGCGGATCTTCTGGACGTGTTCTTCGGCGGGGATGACCCGCTTGCCCTTCATATGGCCGCATCGCTTCGGCCAGACCTGATCCTCCAGGAACATCCCGGCGGCCCCGGCCTCGATCAACTCGTTGACCGTGCGAATCACGTTAAGGGCGTTCCCATACCCCGTATCCGCATCGATAATAATCGGGATGGTAACCGAGGCGCAGACCCTTTTCGCCGCGGCCACGATCTCGGTCTGCGTAAGGTAGCCGAAATCCGGTAGCCCCAGGTGCGTGGCGGCTACGCTATACCCTGAAATAAACGTCAAGGGGAATCCAGCCCGCTCTGCCAGCTTTGCCCCTAATGCGTCGTACACCCCGGGGAAAAGAAGGGTCCTGTGTTTCTCCAGGAGGGCGTGAATGCGTGTGTGTGTGGTCGGCATATTCAGATGGTCCTCCGTGATGGTTCTTGTTAGGGCGGCGCTGGCGCTCTCACCAAGTGTCCGAGTCTAGCATTTCCTCGTTCCCCTCTCCCCAATGTGGGAGAGGGTTGGGGTGGGGGGCCTAATGCGCTCCCGAGCAATTCGGACTAGATCGGCCAGGACTCCCGACGATATCCCATCTCCCAGAACATCCACTCGTATCGGCTCGTCACGAGAAAGTGCCGGCGCATCGCCTCGCGGTCGACCGCCTGTAGCCGTGCCGCGGTCGCGTCGGTGGCGTCCAGGACCGCGCGGACAAGGCTGCCGAACTCCGCGGAGGCGTATGTCCCGATCCAGCGCGCATAGAGAGGGTCGGGCGAGCCGTCTCGCTCCAATTCCTTGCCGACCTCCCAGTAGATCCAGTAGCAAGGAAGCAGAGCCGCGATCACCTCATGGAAGGGGGCCCCGTAGGCGACCGATAGAAGATAGCTGGTATAGGCGAGGTTGGTGGGCGCAAGCGGCGTCGCGGCGACCTCCTGCGCACTGAGGCCCCACTCCCGGAAGAAGCTCTCGTGCAGCGCCCGCTCCACCCGGAGGGCGCCCGCCGCATGCTCATTGAACATGATGATCCAGTCCTCTCGAGGCGCCCGGGCCGCCGCAAGCGACAGCGCGCGGGCGAACTCGCGCAGGTACAGCGCGTCTTGGACCGCATAGAATTGAAAGCTCTCGCGTGGCAGGGAGCCGTCCGTGAATCCCTTGAGGAAGGGGTGGCGCAAGATGGCGGCGTAAATCGCCCCGATCGAGTTCCACAGCTCTGCAGTGAACGTCATGGCTGGTCCTCCGCCCGCCTTCGTTACAGGGCCTCAGTCAGCACCCAGCCTGCTGCAAGCGGAGTCCCCCTCTAGAGCCAGTGACCGCAAATAAGGGCCCCGCCGCTACTGGACATAGAGGCGCCCATAGAGCACGTGCTCGGACCTGCCGGTTCCATCGAACGAGCTATTCGCCAGGGTCAGTTGTGCATAGGGATAAAACGCGTGGGCCGTAAAGTCATACCATCCCCGCTCTGTGGCCACGAACTCCACCACCTCGGGAGCATTGTACGTGACCAAGCGGCTGATCCGGAACTGGTTAAAGTTGAAGAAGGCGAATTGATAGTACGAGTGGAGCACGAGGCGAACTCGGTCTCCCTGGTTGACGACGAGGTAGTTTGGAGAGAAGCTTCCCGCCCGCATCGTCAGGACGAACTCCTTGGC
>JBGPUH010000363.1:0-2819 GCA_041491025.1 Methylomirabilis sp. (SeqCode) | reverse complement strand
GAGGACCAGTCTGGAGCAGCTTCGTGGCCGGCCCGTGGTCCTGAATTTCTGGGCCTCCTGGTGCTTTCCGGCTTGCTACGAGGAGGCGCCGGCCCTGGAGGCGGCGTGGCAGGCCTACCGGGATCGGGGAGTCATGGTGCTCGGGGTGGACATCCAGGATCGGGAAACCGAGGCCAAGGCCTTCATCGAGCGGTTCAAGCTGAGCTTCCCCAATGGCCCAGATCCTCAGGGCAAGCTCTCGATCGACTACGGGGTCTATGGCGTCCCCGAGACCTTCTTCATCGGCAAGGACGGCACGATTCACTACAAACATGTCGGCGCCCTCAGTGAAAAAGTGCTGCGGGCCAAGATCGAAGAGATGCTCTAATCCGAGGTTCCAGGTTCCATGTGCCACGTTCCAAGTGAGGACGCGTCGGAACCTGGCACCCGGAACTCGGAACCCGGAACTCCCACATGGGGGTACGCATGCGTAGAACAGTCTTCTCGCTGGTGATACTGGCAGTCCTCTGGGCGTGGCCGCCTGCCCTGCATGCGGTCAGTCTTGAGGAGCAGACCCATGGGCTCGCCACAGAGCTACGCTGCCCCGTGTGTCAGAACCTGTCGGTGGACGACTCGCCCTCCGAGATGGCGAACCAGATGCGCGAGGTGATCCGGGAGAAGCTGAAGGACGGGGAGAGCCCGGAGCAGATCCGAGCCTACTTCGTCAGTCGGTACGGTGAGTGGATCCTCCTCGCCCCGAAGCGTCAGGGATTCAACTGGGTCGCCTGGCTGCTGCCCTTTGGCGCCATCCTGGGCGGGCTCGGCGTGATCGGCTGGGTCGTCCGTCGCGCGATCGTCAGGGGCCGTGCCCCCCGCGAGGAGGAGCTACACCCCCTCGATCCGCGCTACGCTCGCCGGCTCGAAGCCGAGCTCAAGGAATGGGGGCGCTGAGGGCGTGGAATACCTGATTGGCGCCTTGCTGGTCTTCCTCGCCGTTTCGCCGGTGGTGGTACCCTTCCTTCGACAGTCGGAGGAAGCTCCGCCCGACTCCGGCAACACTGAGCTGCAGGAGCTCCTGGCCGAGAAACAGACGCTGTACGGCGCGATCACGGAGCTCGAGTTCGATCATCAGGCCGGCAAGCTAGCCCTCGAAGACTATCAGCAGACGCGCCGCAGTTACGAATTGAGGGCCGTGGCTCTCCTCGAACAGATCGACCGGCTGGTTGAAGAACATCCCACACAGGATGCGGGATCCCAGGAGACGCGCCGATGAGCCGCCTCATCGAGTCCAAGCTGGCCGCCTCAGGCCTGGAAAAGCTCCATCAGAAGGTACGTGACGGGGTCCGCCTGGACTTCGATGACGGGCTGGCCCTGTATCGGACGCGTGACCTGACGTCCGTGGGATTCCTTGCCAACGTGGTCCGCGAGCGGAAGAGCGGAAACCTGACCTACTTCGTCAGGAACCTGCACATCAATTACACCAACATCTGCAACAAAGGGTGTAAGTTTTGCTCCTTCTATGCCCTGCCGAACGATGCGAGGGCCTATGCGCTCAGCATCGAGGAAGTCCAGGATCGAGTCCGCAAGAGGAGCGACGTTCCGATCCGCGAGGTCCACATGGTCGCCGGGATCAATCCCAAGCTGCCGTATCAGTATTATCTCGACTTGGTCAGAGCGGTGAAGGAGGTCCGGCCCGGTGTCCACGTCAAGGCCTTTACCATGATCGAGCTCGCGCAGATTCAGCGAGTGGCAAGGAAGCCGATGGACGAGATGCTGGCTGATTTGAAGGCGGCTGGGCTCGATTGCTGCCCCGGGGGCGGGGCCGAGGTCTTCAGCGACCGGGTTCACGAGGAGTTGTTCCGGGCCAAGCTGGATAATGAAGGGTGGTTTGACGTGGCCAGGGCGGTTCACCGAGCGGGCGTCCCGTCCAATGCCACGATGCTCTACGGCCACATCGAGAGCATCGAGGAGAAGGTCAAACACCTGCTCCATATGCGTGACCTGCAGGACGAGACGGGCGGCTTCATGTGCTTCATCCCGCTGGCATTCGATCCGGCCAACACCGAGCTCAGCCACATCCCGGTCACGACTGGGTACGCCAACCTGCGGGAGATTGCCATCGGCCGGCTCCTGCTGGACAACTTCCCGCACATCAAGGCGTTCTGGATCATGATCACGCCGGCGGTGGCACAACTCGCCCTTTGGTACGGCGCGGACGACATCGACGGGACGGTCACCCATTATGAGATCACGCACGCTCTCGGCGACACCTCGCATCACCAGGAGCTGCGCCATGAGGAACTGATCGCGATGATCCGCGAGGCGGGTCGGCAACCGATAGAGCGCGACGCCCTGTATCATCCGATTTCACCCAATGGCGGGGACGCAGAAGCGTGAGCCGGTCAAAGGGCAGGATCGAATGGATCGCGCTCCTGTTTCTCTTTGACTCGTTGTTCGGTAGCGGCTTATGGCTCCTGGCTCAAAATTTCGGTCGGCTTCAATAAGGAGATAAGGACATGGCGATGAAAGCGATGATCCCTATTCGACGCACATTCATTCTGCCCGCCGGCGCAGCGTTCCTCGGCGCGCTGCTGACCGGATGCGGCGGCATGCTGGCCGGACCGACGGCTGGAGCAGCCGCCCCGAAGCCCGTCGTGATTTCCGGGGCTGGCGACATCAGGGCCGTCGTTGAGCGGTATCGAACGCTGCTCGGCCCTGACAACGGTGGCGAGCCCGGCTCGAAGCCCACCGGCCGGCGCGAGATCAACTGGGACAAGGTGCCGGACGAGTTCGCTGCACCCGATTTCCTGCCCCCTGATTTTTTCAATGCGTCCAAGGCG
>JBGPUH010000362.1:0-2826 GCA_041491025.1 Methylomirabilis sp. (SeqCode) | reverse complement strand
GCGCCGGAGCGGCCGGGGCCTCAGGGGTTGTGGGTGGTTGAGTCGGTTCTTGTGCCTTCTGCGGTTCTTGCGGTACCTGAGGCGTTGGAGCGGCCGGGGCCTCAGGGGTTGTGGGTGGTTGAGTCGGTTCTTGTGCCTTCTGCGGTTCTTGCGGTACCTGAGGCGTTGGAGCTTCGGGAGCTGTTGGCTGTGGAGCCTGCTCTTCTGCCTTCTTCGGCTGTTCCTGTTCCTGGGCTGCCGGAGACCACGGGCCCACGAGTATAAGGCCCAGCCCCGCAGCAGCCAGAAGCCACATGCTTCGTCTCGTCGTCAAGGTTCCTCCTGTCAACCGCTGCCCTCACCTTCGGCCCCTCTCCTTTGGGAGGGGGAAGAGATGAAGGGAGCGTCTAATCACGATGGTAGATGATCTGGCCCGGCTGTTCTTTGACCGGCCCAAACTGCTCCTTGGCCAGGAGAGGCAGGAGTGGCACCCCGTAATCCTCCAGAACCTTCCTGATCTCGGCCTGTCTCTTGCTCAGCGCCTGCTCCAGTTCCGCTTTCAGCGCCTTATCGCCCTGTCTGACCCCCATCGAGAACTCAAAGGTGAACGGCGTGGCGGGGTCTCCATCCACAAGCGGTATCACTTCAAGGTGGGACGCGTTCAATTTCTTCGCATAATAGCCGGCTACCGGCCCCCAGACCGCCGCCACATCAATCTCGCCGGCGATGAGGTCCTCGATGATCTTTCCCGGCCGATCCTGTTGGTAATCGAAAAGCTGATTGTAGCCGACCACATTTTTCATGATGCCCTTCTCGGCCAACGCCTCGGCAGGCGGGGAATTGACATAGGTGCCGATTGTGAGCTTTTTCAGGATTGGATCATCCAGGGATTTTATCTGGAATCCCTTATCCTTGGGATAGACGAGCACATAGCCCGAGCGGTAATACGGCTTGGTCCAGAGGACCGGGTCCCACCCCTCGGGAATCGAGATCAAGGCATCGCACTGCCCCGCCTTCAGCGTCCTCCTGATCAGCCCGCGCTGGTGCGGCCACCAGTAATAGGTGAGCTCAGCGCCCAATTCCTTGGCGATCACCTCGGCGATCTTGTTCTCGAACCCCTCCAACTTCTTATTGGAAAAGGGAAGGTTATCCGGATCGCCGCAGACCCGCAGCTCCTTGATATGCCCTCCCCAGGCGTGCCACGCAAGGGGTGGCGAGATCATCATCATCATCAAGAGCAACCCCAGAAGAACTACCAACCTTCGAGCCATGACTCTCCCTTTGCTTTCAATCGTTGGCTTTATTCTTTTTCCACATGCGAGAGCTGCCCACACCGATATTTGGGTCGCGCTTTGTGCTTCCCTCGTGGCCTGACAGGTATTGAGCAAAGAACGTATTTAGCGTACGAATCGCTGTCACAACTGCCAAGCCGCTTACGCGACCTATCGATGCTTTCGGCCCGCCGGCACGCCCGCGCACGAGGATATCGCGATGCCGTCCTCTGGCCTTGGGAAGCCATCCGAAAAAAAACGGCGCCGGAGGTTTATCCTCCGGCGCCGTCATGGGGTTCACGTGGTTAGTTACTGAGGGCGAAATCGTAGAGGATACCGCCCTTGGTCGTGGCCTTATCCAGACCTGAGGCGTAGCCGGCGCCCACCTCGCCCAACGCACCGAACGGATCGTCTGGCGGAATGTCGAGCGACACGATGGCACCGAACCAGCCGCCGACCCCGGACAGGATGGCGACATGCTGCTTGCCGTCAGGAGCCGTGTAGGTCATCGGGTTGCCGATGATGCCGGAACCGACCTTGTGCTTCCACAAGACCTCACCGGTGCGGGCATCGACCGCCTTGAACCAGCCGTCCATGGTGCCGTAGAAGACGACGTCAGCGCCGGTCACCAGGGCGCCGCCCCAAGCCGGGAACGGCTCCTTGACTCCCCAGACCTTCTTCCCCTTGACGCCGTCCCAGGCGATGAACTCACCCCAGTTGCCGCCTCGGCCCGGGAACATCAACAGGTTCGCACCCACGTACGGGGCGCCGGCCGTGTACTGCACCAGGACCCCTTCATAGTTCATGCACATGTTGTTGGTCGGGACGTAGAAGAGGTTCGTCCGAGGCGAGTACGCGGCGGGCTGCTCGTCCTTGCCGCCCATCGCGCAGGGGCAGATGTCCTTGGTGTCCACCCCCTGCTTGGTCCGCTTCTCGGGGTTCTCGATCGGCCGCCCCGTCTTCATGTCGATCCCCTTGGCCCAGTTCACAAACACGAACGGCTCCGCCACGAGGAGGGTGCCATTGGCGCGGTCGAGGGTATAGGCGAACCCGTTGCGGTCGAAGTGGGTTAACACCTTGGTCGCCTTGCCATTGAACGTCTGCGAGGTGAGGATGGTCTCATTGACCCCGTCGTAGTCCCAGGCATCCCAGGGGGTCATCTGATAGCCCCACTTGGCCATGCCGGTATTGGGATCGCGCGCGAAGATAGTCATCGACCACTTATTGTCGCCCTTCCGGGGGGTGGGGTTCCACGTCCCGGGGTTGCCGGTCGAGGTGTACACGAGGTTCAGCTCGGGATCATACGACCAGTAGCCCCAGGTGCTGCCGCCGCCCACCTTCCACTGCTCACCGGGCCAGGTGGACGTCCCCAAGCCCTTTTGCCCGTAGTGGGGGTTGGCGGAGTTGAAGTCAGGGGCGAGGCGGACATCCTCATCCGGCCCCATGCTGTAAGCCCGCCAGACCTGCTTGCCGGTATTGATGTCCCAGGCGTCCACCCAGCAGCGGACCCCGAACTCGGCGCCCGAGACCCCCTGGATGTACTTGTTACCGACCACGATGCCGGCCCCGGTGATGG
>JBGPUH010000361.1:0-2827 GCA_041491025.1 Methylomirabilis sp. (SeqCode) | reverse complement strand
TCCTCAATCCAACCTATGCCATGCAGGATGGGGCTGACATCGATCTGGTGGTCGCAGGGACCAGGGCCGCCGTGGTGATGACCGAGGCCGGGGCCAAAGAGGTGTCCGAGGAGTTGATGATCGAGGCGATCGAGTTCGGCCACAAGGGGATTCAAACCCTGATCGGTATGGTGGAGGAGCTCGTCAAGCAGCTTGGGGTCGAAAAGGCGCCCTTCAACGCTCCGCCTGCCGATCCGGAGTTGCACGAGCGGGTGAGCGGCCTGGCCCGCCAGGGGCTTCGGACCCTCGCCGGCATTGCCGAAAAGGAGGAACACCGAACCCGTCGGCAGCAGCTCTATGAGGAGGTCCTTGCCCAGTTTGGCGACGAACCGGAGGATCGGAAAGCAGCCGTCAGACACCTGTTCGAACAGATCGAGCATGAGGAGTTGCGCCGGATGATCCTGGAGGAGGGGCGGCGAGCGGACGGACGGGGACTTGAGGACGTTCGGCCTATCAGTGCCGAGGTGGGGGTCCTCCCGCGAACGCATGGATCGGCCCTGTTCACACGAGGTCAGACGCAAGCCCTCGTGACCACCACGCTTGGCACGTCCGAAGACGAACAGCGATTGGATGACATCGAGGGCGAAGGGACCAAGCGGTTCATGCTCCATTACAACTTCCCGCCGTTCAGCGTCGGCGAGGTCAAGTTCATGCGTGGCCCCGGCCGCCGTGAGATCGGGCATGGGGCGCTGGCCGAGCGGGCACTGCTCTCGGTCCTGCCGCCGAAGGAGGAGTTTCCCTATACCCTCCGGATCGTCTCGGATATCCTCGAGTCGAACGGGTCATCCTCCATGGCGACGGTCTGCGGGGCGAGCCTGAGCCTGATGGATGCCGGGGTTCCGATCGAGTCGGCCGTGGCAGGGGTGGCGATGGGGCTTGTCATGGAGAAGGATCGGACGGCGATCCTCACCGACATCATCGGACTCGAAGATCACCTGGGCGACATGGACTTCAAGGTGGCCGGTACGCGAAAGGGGATCACCGCCCTTCAAATGGACATCAAGGCTCGGGGGATCACCGCCACCCTCATGGCGAAGGCGCTCGATCAGGCCAAGCGCGCCCGCCTCCATATCCTGACCCAGATGGACCGTGCCCTCTCGGAGCCAAGGCCGAGCATCTCCGTCTATGCCCCTCGGATCATCACGATCATGATCCCTGTGGATAAGATCCGGGAGGTGATCGGCCCGGGCGGTAAGGTGATCCGGGGGATCGTGGCGGAGTCAGGGGCGAAGATCGATATCTCCGACGATGGGCGGGTGGAGATCGCCTCGGTCGATGAGGCGGCGGCCCAGAAGGCGTTGTCGATCATCAATAAGATCGTCGAGGTCCCTGAGGTCGGCAGAGTCTACCTGGGCAAGGTGGTCAAGATCATGGACTTTGGTGCCTTTGTGCAGATCCTTCCTGGCACCGATGGGCTGTTGCACATCTCTCAGATTGCCGAACAGCGGGTGAAAAAAGTCGAGGAGGTGCTGTCGGAGGGAGACGAAGTCATGGTCAAGGTGATCGACATCGACAAGAACGGGAAGATCCGGCTCAGTCGCAAAGAGGTGTTGGAGTCCGACAGCACGAGAAAGGCCGAGCGGAGATCCTCCTGATCTATGACGACCTCCTTCTACAACCGCCAAGTGCTGTCGAACGGGATGGTCGTGCTCACCGAACGGATGCCGTCCGTCAAGTCGGCTTCGATCGGAGTCTGGGTCAGGGTTGGCTCACGGGATGAGACGCCGGAGGTGGCTGGTGTCTCGCACTTCATCGAGCACATGCTGTTCAAGGGGACGGAGCGACGGAGCGCGGAGGAGATCGCCAGGGCGGTTGATGCCGTTGGTGGGACGCTGGACGCCTTCACCAGCCGGGAGAGCACCTGTTTCTATGCCAAGGTGCTGGGCGAGCATCTTCCCCTGGCCATTGAACTTCTCGCTGATACCTTTCTCCACTCTCGCCTCGACCCCCAGGATATCGATCGGGAACGGCAGGTGGTTCTTCAGGAGATCAAGATGGTGGAGGACACCCCGGATGACCTGGTTCACGACCTTTTCGCCGAGGCGATCTGGGGTGACCACCCCGTGGCCAGACCGATCCTGGGTCAGAAGGACACCGTGCTCCGCATGGCGCAAGCCGATATCCGCCGCCACATGGAGCGCTTCTATCGGCCAGACCGCACTGTCGTGGCGGCGGCCGGCGACCTGGAGCACGACCGAGTGGTGGAGCTGGTGTTGCGGGCATTCGACGGCTTCGAAGGCCGAAGCTATCACTCTGATCCCCCGGCACCCATCTCGACGGCGGCCGTGCGGGTCGAGGAGCGTGACACGGCCCAGCTTCACCTGTGCGTGGGGTTAGACGGTCTTCCCTACGCCCACGAGGATCGCTACGCCATCTACCTGCTGAATGCCATGCTGGGCGGCAGCATGAGTTCTCGGCTCTTCCAGGAGGTTCGCGAAAAGCGTGGCCTGGCGTACTCGATCTACTCCTACCAGGCCTCATACCGCGACTGTGGCCTCCTGGTCGTGTATGCCGGGACCAGTCCCGAGTCTTCTGGTCAGGTGGTAGACCTGATCCGCGCGGAGTGCGCCCGCCTGCGCGATCAGCCGATTGCTCCCCGCGATCTCCAACAGGCAAAGGATCAGCTCAAGGGCAACCTGTTCCTCGGTCTGGAGGGGACCAGCAGCCGGATGACTCGCCTTGCCAAAACGGAGATCTACCTCGAGCGCAACCATGATCTCGATCAGATCATCTCCGAAATCGAAGCGGTGTCAATCGATCAGTTCCAGTCGCTTGCCCGGCGGATCTT
>JBGPUH010000360.1:0-2832 GCA_041491025.1 Methylomirabilis sp. (SeqCode) | reverse complement strand
GCTGCCGGTGTAGGAGCGGATGAACTTGCCCGGCATCTCCTTTTGCACGATGTCGATGAACCCCTCCCCGGTGCAGTGCATGGGGATGACGCAGTCCGGGTTGAGCGATTTCAACGCGGCTACCGTCTCGCGCACGTAGTCGTCCTTGTGCGGCGCCAAGTGGAACCCGCCTGCCACCGCGTGCACCTTCGTGATGCCGGACACCTCCATGGCGCGCTTCACCGAGTTCATCACCCCGCGGTGCCCGCAGGAGGTGAGCACCACCAAGCCGCGCCCCTTGACGTTGAAGCAGGTGGCGTGTTCGTGCTCGAAATCGTCCGGGATTACCTTGGCGGTGCGCTTCTCCGCCGAAAGCCTGTCCGGGAAACAGCCGATCCCGTCCGTTATGCCGACGGTCATACGCGACGGCGCCAGCACCTTCTCGAAGGTGGCGCGCGGGATCCGGCCGGTCGTGAAGGCATGGCCGGCGACCACCCCCGGCATGTCCGCGACCACCACGATGACCTTCGCGTCGGCCACGGCCTTGCGGTCCAGAGTGCCGAAGTCCTGCGGCTTGCCGACCGTCCATTCGCGAGTGCAGAAGGCTTCTTCGCCGCCGACATACAGTGGCAGATCGGCCCGCAGCGCGCCGCGGTGCTGCTGCAGGAAGCCGACCAGGCCGCCGAAATGGTCGTAATGGCCGTGGCTCACGATCAGCGCGTCGATGCTGTCCGGCGCGATGCCGAGCATGCCCAGGTTGTTGTTCAGGGTCTCGGGGGTGAAGCCGAAATCCAGCAGCATGTTGCGGGTCTCGGTGCCGCGCCGCGACTCCAGGTGCATCGCAAGGCCGAATTCGCCGTGCAGCGATCTCCCCGCGGGCGGCATGCCGAAGCGCTGGACCTCGACCTCGCCCACCTTCATGTTGGGCGCGATGGCCAGGTGAAAGCTGTCGGTGACCACCCGCACCGCCAAGCGGTCCACCTCCGGCACCGGCCCGCTCAGAGCTTGCGCCCGTGCGGGCTTGGCACCCCCCAAGAGCCCACCCACCAGGTAGCTGAACACCGCGGCGCCGCCGGCACACAACAGGTCGCGGCGGGACATTCCTGCATTAGGGTCATCGTGCAACATGGTCTCCTCCTTTTCTTCGTTGAGCGATCGCTCGCTACTCAGTACGCCCCTCTCCCCCGCTCGGGGAGAGGAGATAGAAGGGCGGGGGACCTGCGGAGCAGTGACGACGGGAGAGGTGAACGTGCTTGGGGGCTACTTGGGCTTATCCGATGATCGCCTCGGGGGTCGACCGGTGACGGTGGACACGGCGCATTTCGCGCGTCCGCTGTCATGTGCCTGTTAGGCGGCTCTGCCGGGCCGCGCGCTGTGTGCGCGCACGACGAGATCGACGTCGCAGTCCAGGATGTGCAGGAGGGATAGTAGCTGGTCCATCGTCTTCCGGTAGTTAGTTTGATCCAGGAGGCGGTAAAACTGCGTCGCGGACGTTCCCAGCCGACGAATGATCTCCCGTTTGGAGAGGGGGCTAGCCTGAACCCGCTTTTGTGCTTCGATGGTGAGCTTATACAGGAGCGCATCCCGCAGGTAGCCGGGATCCTGGTTGTACTCCAGGACCCGCTCGACGTGCACCGTTCCCTCCCGCCCCGACGTCAGAACATAGGTGAACCCTTCCCGGTCCAGTTCCCGGTCCACAAAGACCTGCTCGAGGGGGTCCAGGGCAGTGGGCTGGGGATCGACCTTGGCGTAGGGAAAGACCAACGTCCCGGTCGAGATCTTGACCTCAAACACTTTCTTGCGGTTGTTGCCGACGACCGCTCGGATCTTCATAGCCGTCCCTCGGATTCCAGTTCTTCAATGAGTTCGACAACCTTGCGCGACGCCTTGCCTTTCATCGCCTTCCGGTTCTCAAGATCCCACTCCACGATGAACTTCCCGTCGCGATAGACATGCACGTACCGTGGGGTGTGGTCCCCCTTCCAGGTGACGAACACGTAACCACCTCGTAGAACCTTTCCCATTCGAGACTGTTACCATGCACGGTAACGACTGTCAAGCGCATTCGGTAGGAAGCCTTGCCCGTCCAGAGGTGGACGGGAATCTATCAGGAGCCAGCTCGGCCCGTTAAGGGAAAAGAGAGACGCCACGAGATTGCCGCGCGCCTTTCAAGCGCTCGCAATGACATCACCGTCAGTGGGGGTGTGGATGAGGAGGCTGGAGCTTACCGAGGAGGTGCGGTCAGGCGGCGCAGGGCTTCCTGGTATCGGGCGCGGGTCTGCTCGACGATGTCGAGTGGCAGCGCTGGTCCGGGCTCTTTCATCGCCCAGGGGAGCGACTTGAGGTAGTCTCGGACGAACTGCTTGTCGAAGCTGGGCTGGGGTCGGCCTGGCTCGTAGGCATCGGCTGGCCAGAACCGAGAGGAGTCCGGGGTGAGGACCTCGTCGATCAGGAGGATCTTGCCGTTCAGGAGGCCGAACTCAAACTTGGTGTCCGCAATGATGATCCCTCGCTCCAAGGCGTAGCCGCGGGCCCGCTCATAGATCTTCAGGCTCAGGTCGCGCACCTGCTCGGCCGGCCGTCCGCCCAGCAGAGACACCGCCTGGTCGAAGGTAATGGTCACATCGTGCTCGCCCTGCTCCGCCTTCGTTGAGGGGGTGAAGAGCGGCGGATCGAGGCGACAGGACTCCAGGAGACCGGGGGGAAGCGTGATGCCTGAGACGGATCCTGCCTTCTGATACTCCGTCCAACCCGAGCCGGACAGATAACCTCGAACAACGCACTCGATGGGAAGCGGTTTGGTCTTCCAAACGAGCATGCTCCGCCCCTGAAGTTCCTCTCGATACGGCTGGC
>JBGPUH010000359.1:0-2838 GCA_041491025.1 Methylomirabilis sp. (SeqCode) | reverse complement strand
TGCGGCGGCGTACTCTCCGAGAAACCAGAAGCTTCCGTCGCTCGGGTCCAGGCCGATGCCGTAGTAGTCCCCCCACCGGTTCGCCCCGCTGTCCAGCCTCTGATAGGTAGCCGCCCCGGCTTTGAGGAGCGCGCTGGCTTGAAGCGTACTGGCCGCATCGGTGCTCAGGCGCCCCGTGTACCGGGCGGACGCAAACTCGGACGCGCCGGAGCGGGCAAACACAATCGCGAGGTCGTTCGACGCATCCACCATGATGGCTGGATAGAAGTACCAGAAGCCGTCTTGCCCGAAGGTATCATCCTGGGCCAGGCTGACCGAGGTGGGCCAGTTCCCCAGATTGATCTGGACCCACCTGATAGCCGAAACGTTTTCGCTGCCGAAGTTCATCTGGATTGAATGGGCGGTCCAGAGTGAGCCATTGCGGTAGACGGCGTTGAGGAGCCTCGTGTCGCCCGTATCGAGCGGCGTTCCCCCTCCGAGCTGCTTGGCGTTCGGGGGAACATCGCACGTGCCGCTCGCCGTGGCGGTGCGTGCCGACAGTGTCGGGGAGGAGAGAGGGCTCTGGACCCCCCACACCACCAGGTTGCAGGAACCGGAGGTCTGTGAGGCGCTGACGAGAAAGAAGGTCCCGGGGCTCCCGAACGTGAGCGCAGGCTGGAGCGTGAAGGAGGTGAATCCGGTGACTGGATCCCGCATACCGAAAAAGTCGGTCCATGTGACGCTTCCCCCGGTGATCAGCACCGCCTTATCCAGAATCCGGATCTTCGCCCTTTGGAAGAATTCGTCCTTAAACGTGAACATGTTGGCCGTGAGGACGACGACATTGCTATCCACACCGAGACCTGGGAAGTCGGCCCAGTTCGTGGTGGGCGTTGCGCCGTCGAGGGTGGCGTCGAAGGCATAGAAATACCAATCGCCAAATCCAGTGGTCGTTGGGTTCGCGGTCTTGGAGACCGCCAGGAAGAAGTGCGACACGCAAGTCCCGGCGGTGCAGCTTGGGGTATCGATCATGCCCGTTGCCGAGAGAAAGAAGCGGTTGCTCCCTGTGTCAAACACGACTCTTGGATCAAATGTGTTCTCGCTGGCAGCCCGCACCGAACTGAAGAAAGCCGACAGCGATGTCGAAGCCACAAGAGTTCCGGCCTTGTTTCGGATTGTGACGGATCCGTTCGTCATGAGCACTAAGTTGGTGGGTCCCGCGGCGAGAACGGGGTCAGGTGGGAAGGACCCGGTATAATTAATCCCGTTGAAGTTGGTACTCAGAACGGGAGCGTTGGGGGTGGGCCCGCTTTCTTGCTCGACGCTGGACTGAACAAGGGACCGATTCCAACTCGTTTCGGCGGAGATTGCAAGATCACGCTGAACGGTAAGAGGGACGATGCCGGATGCCGAAGCAGCTTCCTGCTTCGCTTTGCGGATGTCTTCGACATACCCTCGAGGGGGCGGCGGGTCGAGCGTTTCGTTCGAGGGAGCGAGATATGCGGGTGACTCGGCGGCGGGGGCAATCGGTCCGGGGCCGGGAACAGGGAGATACTGTCCCTGGGCGAAGGTCGGGAGGAGGAGCGCGAAGAGCGTGACGCTCACCCACCCGAGACGTGCCGCTTTACGCACTCACGCTACCTGCTGTCACATGAACCGGATTTGGTCCGGCGACCAGACGCCCCTGGGTCCTCCTGAATGGCGCCTGGAGGGCTTCCGCGGAAGGGAATTTCAAGTGCCTTTTGCTTTTCTTCCTCGTACCCTTCCGGCCTGCCAATGGGCACTTCCGTTGCTTCGCCGGGGGGAGGGAGTGCCGCGGGAGGAGCCTGGGGCCAGACGCCTGGAGAGATAGGACCCGGGCCTTGCGCGGGAGCCAGCTGCTCGTCGCTCGCGAGCTGCCATTCGGGGACGGCATTGCCCTGGAGCTGGATCACTCCGGCCGTTGCGGTGCCCAGGCGCGTCGCCAGTAGCAGCCCAAGCCAGATGCAAGAGCAGACCCGTACTACCTGCCCGCGATCGCACCTCTGCTTCGCGTCCTGTCCTGAGTTGCTGCTCGCTCTCATGCTCATGGTGGTCCATCCGAGGATGCCTTCCGAGGCATCTCTGGTCCTGGCCAATGCGGTTCCTACTGCTTTACTGCGCTGCAGAAGCTCGCAGGTAAAAGCCCATTAGGGTGGTGATTCAGAAATTCGTTAACTATTTCTGCACACGATATGTCCCGTTACTCATCCCTCTCCCTCTGTGTATAGACCGGAGTCAAGGGGGACGGTGTTGCCGCTCGCGGTCTGGCTGTAGACGGTGACGGAGTTGCCGATGTTCACTACGACCAGCTCATTGTGCGGGAGGTCAAGGGCGAGGCCCACGGGGACATTCAAGCCCGTCGCCCCTCCATTGAGAGTCCGGAGGGGGACGGTGTTGCCGCTCGCGGTCTGGCTGTAGACGGTGACGGAGGAGGTGCTGCGGTTCACTACGACTAGCTCCTTGTGCGGGAGGTCAAGGGCGAGGCCCACGGGGACATTCAAGCCCGTCGCCCCTCCACTGAGAGTCCGGAGGGGGGCGGTGTTGCCGTTCGCGGTCCGGCTGTAGACGGTGACGGAGTTGACGCCGGCGTTCGCCACGACCAGCTCATTGTTCGGGAGGTCGAGGGCGAGGCCCACGGGGCCGCTCAACCCCGTCGCCGCTCCCTGGATCTTCCGGAGGGGGGCGGTGTTGCCGCTCGCGGTCCGGCTGTAGACGGTGACGGAGTTGGCGCCGGCGTTCGCCACGAACAACTCGTCTTGCGCCTCGGCAGGCAGCGCGCTCAGCAGCCCGCCGAGCAGGGCGAGGGGCAGGGTGAGCCACACTCGATGACGCTTCATC
>JBGPUH010000358.1:0-2844 GCA_041491025.1 Methylomirabilis sp. (SeqCode) | reverse complement strand
CGAGGGTCGGTATCGAATGCTGGCTCGCCTCGCCTGAAACGCCTCGCAGTTGCTGATCGACGAGACCTCTCGGTACGCCCCTTGGCTCGGGATCCAGATCTCGATGTCATAGGTCTTTGCGGCGGCAAAGCCCAGGTCGGCGGTACAGAGGGTGACCGCCCGGTAGGGCACACCCAGCCGCTGAAGGACGGCTTCTGCGTCTCGCGTCATCTCTTCCAGCGCGTCATAGGAGCGCTCCGGCTCCGCGAACTTCACGAGTTCCACCTTGTCGAACTGGTGCTGCCGCATGAGGCCCCGCGTGTCCTTCCCGTAGGAGCCGGCCTCCCGCCGAAAACAGGGCGTGTAGGCGACGTACGACAGGGGAAGCGCTCCGGGCGGCAGGATTTCCTCGCGGTGAAGGTTGGTCACCGGGACCTCTGCCGTCGGGATCATATAGAGGCCCTCATCTTTGGTCTTGAACAGCTCCTCTTCAAACTTAGGAAGCTGCCCCGTCCCCTGCATCGCGGCGGCATTCACCAAAAATGGGGGGAGGACCTCGGTGTAGCCGTGCTCCTTCACGTGCAGATCGAGCATGAAGCTGATCAGCGCGCGCTCCAGTCTCGCCCCGAGCCCCTTGAGGATGGCGAAGCGAGACTGCGCCATCTTGGCCGCACGCTCGAAATCCAGGATGCCCAGTGCTTCGCCGAGCTCCCAGTGAGGTTTCGGCGCGAAGTCAAAGTGGCGCGGCGCCCCCCATCGCCTGACCTCGACGTTGTCCTCGGCCGACTTCCCAACCGGGACCGACTCATGGGGCAGGTTGGGGATAAACAGCGCAGCGTCCTCTAGGAGCTCGTCCTTTTCCTTGAGTTCTTTTTCCAGGCCATTGAGAAGGGGAGCTTCTGCGGCTACCCGTGCGACGATGTCGCCTGTACTTTTGCCTTGTCGCTTGAATTCGGCGACCTCTTTAGACAGATCGTTCCGCCTCTGCCTGAGCCTTTCCACTTCGGCAAGTATGGCTCGCCGCTCAGCGTCGAGCTGAACAAGCTTGTCAAAGGCCGCCGGAGCGGCTCCCCGGTCAGCAAGTCGCTCCTTCACGAGTTCCACATTGTCACGCACGAATTTCAGGTCCAGCACGAGTGCGCTCCTCGTTCATAGTTCATGGTTCATAGTTCAGAGTGAGGAGGGGGCGCGTCTCTGCGGGTTTTGTCTATGAACTACGAACTCTGACCTGTGAACTCGCAGAGGCCAAACTATAGCATGCCCCTCGACATCCCTCAAGCCTCGTCGAGCGGCTTCGCTCCCGCCCCAGGTTCGGACGGCGAGTCCGGCCCCTCGGTCTCTTCCTCTCCCTCCTCGTCGCTGACGAGGCGGGTCACTGCGGCCACGCGATCGGTTGGCTCAAGCCCCTGGAGCCGCACCCCCTGAGTGGCCCTGCCGATGAGGCTGATCTCGTCCACCCTCATCCGCGTGATTCTTCCTTCCTGCGAGATCATCATGATCTGGTCGCCGGGCTGTACCTGCATCACCCCGACCGCCGGGCCGTTTCTCTCGCTGGTCCGAATGTTGATGATCCCTTTGCCGCCCCGGCCCTGCAGCCGGTACTCTTCGAGCTCGGTCCGCTTGCCATAGCCGTGCTCGGTCACCGTCAGGACGGCCGCGCCCGGAGACACCACCTCGGCCCCGACCACCGCATCGCCCTCTTCCAGGGAGATCCCGATGACGCCTCGAGCCGCCCGGCCCACCGGCCGAGCTTCATCTTCTTTGAATCGGATCGCCATCCCCTGCTTGGTGCCGAGCAGGATCTCGTCGTCTCCCTTGGTCATGCGGACCGCGATCAACTCGTCCCCTTCATCCAGTGTAATCGCGATGATGCCCCCCGCACGCGGGTTGCCGTACGCGTTGAGCTCGGTCTTTTTGATGATCCCGCGCTTGGTGGCCATAAGGAGGTATCGATCCACCTCGAACTGGCGGATTGGAATCACGGTCGTCATTGTTTCGCCGGCTCCGAGTTGCAAGAAGTTGACGAGGGCCTTGCCCTTCGCGGCCCGCCCGAGCTGAGGCAGCTCGTGGACCTTGAGCCAGTGAACCCTCCCCTGGTTGGTGAAGAGGAGGATGTAGCTGTGGGTGGTGGCGACGAAGAGGTGCTCCACGTAGTCCTCTTCCTTGGTCGCCATGCCGGTCGTCCCCTTGCCGCCTCGACGCTGGCTCCGGTAGACGTTGAGATTGCTCCGCTTGATATAGCCGCCATGCGTAATGGTGATCACCATCTCCTCGTCCGCCAGCATGTCCTCCAGCTCGATGTCGGCGGTCTCTTCGAGGATCTGCGTGCGGCGCGGATCCCCGTACGCCTCCTTCACGGCCAGCAGCTCATCTTTGACGATCTGGCGAACCAGGGCATCGCTGGCCAGGATGCTGCGAAGGCGCTCGATCGCGGCAAGGATCTCGCTGTACTCGTCCTGGATCTTCTGCCGCTCAAGCTGTGTCAGGCGCTGCAGGCGAAGATCGAGGATTGCCTGGGCCTGGATCTGGCTCATCCCGAACTGGTCCATCAACCCGGCGCGGGCGTCGTCCACCGAACGGGACCGGCGGATGAGGGCGATGACCGCGTCCAGGTGGTCCAGCGCGATCCGGTACCCCTCCAAAATGTGGGCCCGCTCTTCGGCTTTCCGGAGGTCGAAGCGCGTCCTGCGAATGACGACGGTCTTCCGGTGCTCGATGAAGTGATGGAGCATCTCCTTCAGGGCCAGAACCTTGGGCTGGTTGTTCACAAGGGCCAGCATGATGACACCGAAGGTTGATTGCATCGGGGTGTGCTTGTAGAGCTGGTTCAGGATCGGCGGGGCCGGCTGGTCCTTTTTGAGCTCG
>JBGPUH010000357.1:0-2853 GCA_041491025.1 Methylomirabilis sp. (SeqCode) | reverse complement strand
TGATCACCTATGGCTGTCAAGCCAACGAGCTGGATTCGGAGCGGATTGCAGGCCTCCTGGCGCAGGAGGGGTACGAACTGATCGAGCGGGAGGAGGAGGCCGATCTGATTCTTCTCAACACCTGTGCAATTCGGGAGAAAGCGGAACAGAAGGTCTACAGCCGCCTCGGCACCTTTCAACTGCTGAAACGCCGGAAGAAAGGACTCCGCATCGGCATATGCGGGTGTGTGGCTCAACAAGAGGGGCAGGCGCTGCTGAATCGTTTTCCGTACCTGGACTTCGTGGTCGGCCCCGGGCAGCTTACCTCAATCCCCAAGTTGCTCGACACACCGGCCAGGAGAGGAATTGCGACCGCGAGGGCGCCCGGGTTCTCCTATCCTTCGAGCGCGCCGATTCAGCGTCGAAGCGGCATCAAGGCCTGGGTCAGCATTATGGAGGGGTGCGATCGCTTCTGTACCTTCTGTGTGGTTCCCTTCACGCGGGGACGGGAGCGGAGCCGACCCTCCCAGGACATCATTGAGGAGATCCGGAACCTGGAGCGGCAGGGGTACCGCGAGGTCACCCTACTGGGTCAGACGGTCAACTCCTACGGGAAAAAGCTCCAGCCCCCCACCAGCTTCGTGGAGTTGCTCCGGAAGATCGATCACATCGTTGATGGAGCGGTAAGGGTGCGCTTTACCAGCCCGCACCCGGCTGACGTGACCGAAGAGCTTGCGGAGGCCATTGCGGGTCTCCCCAGTCTCTGCGAGCACATCCATCTGCCGGTTCAATCGGGCTCTGACGAGATTCTTCGCCGGATGAAGCGCGGCTACGGTCGGGATGAATACCTGGAGAAGGTCGCGCTCCTGCGGACTAAGACGCCGGGACTCGCAATCACCACCGACATCATTGTGGGATTTCCCGGTGAGACAGAGGAAGATTTCCAGGAAACCTTGGGCCTGATGCGGACGGTCGGCTACGACGGAGCCTTCATGTTCAAGTATTCTCCGAGACCTCATACCCCGGCCTTGGAGATGTCCGATCAGGTGCCCGAAGAGATCAAAGGGCGTCGACTGCAACAGGCGCTGGCTCTCCTGAACCAGTTGTCTCTTGAACGCAACCGTGCATACCTCGGCCGAACAGTGGAGGTGCTCGTGGATCGCGAGGACGCCAAGGGGGACCATGCTCGCCTTGCCGGTCGGACCAGGCAGAATAAGATCGTCCATTTTTTTGGAGGAGGGGTGGTTGACGGGGACCTTGTTTCCGTGGAGATTGTGGGCGCCAGCCCCCTGCATCTGCAAGGCGAGCTGGTTTCGTCGCGGGCCTCGGCCCGTCGGGGAAAAGGATTTGACAACCCTGCGGCCCCTATCTATGATAGCCCAAACCGCCGAGGGGAGGGATGATGAGGCGCTTCAATCTCATGAAGCCGGCGCCGGCCGCCGATCCTGATGAAGAAGAGACGCAAGACACGAGTGAGAGGGCTCCCTCGAGGCGTCGCATTCTCCTGCTCAGCCTGCTCCTGGTTGTGGTCGCTTTGTTCGGAGTGAGGAACTACCTCGGGCCATATGGTGGGAAGAAAGCCGAGGCGCCTTTACCTGCGCCTAGCGTGACTCCACCAGCAGATCAAGCCCCTCGGCCTTCGCCTGCGCCTCCGGCTCTCGTAATCCCGGAACCAGTGACAAAGGCACCTGGCCCCGGCCAGGCGGTTGCGCCGAGCCCCACCCTCACGTCTCCGCAGGAGAAGAAGGCCGAAGGCGAGCCATCCAAGGAACGAGGGGCGAAGGGGCAGGAAGCGGCTGAGCGTCCAGCCGTAAAGGCCACCCCTGGAGGGCGCTTCAGCGTTCAGGTTGGAGCCATGGCGCAGGAAGCCAATGCGCAGGTCCTCAGTCAGAAGCTGGAAAAGCTCGGCTACGCCGTGACGATCCGGAAAGGGCGCACGTCCGCGACCCAACACGTCGTCCTGGTGGCGGCGCCTGGTGAGAGGAGCGAAGCGGACGCCTTGGTGGAAAGGCTGAAGGCAGAGGGGATTTCGGCGGTCGTGGGCGAATCAGATGGCGGCTACCGCGTCGAAGCCGGCCGGTCAGCGGTGCTGGACGAGGCAATCGATATCGCCCGCGAACTCCAAAAGAAGGGGTTCACTCCAAAGATCGCATCAGAAACGGCGGGGGCCACGCTCTATCTGGTGAGGGTCGGCCCATTTGCCAGTCGCGGTGAAGCGAGCAAACGGGCCAAGGAGCTCCGTGAGAAAAGGTTTCCGGCCCTGATCGTAAAGAGATAGTGTCCGCTGGGGCTATACCGAATCCCGGCAGCGACATATCTTCATGAGGAGAGGAGGGAAACGATGACGAAGGCCGACATAGCATCGATCGTCGCCGAGAAAGGCCTCACCAAGAAACAGGCGATGGAGGCCGTGGAGGCCACCCTCGACATTCTGAAGGAAGCCCTCAAGAAGGGGGAGAAGATCCAGCTTGTCGGCTTCGGCTCCTTTCAAGTCAGGGCGAAGCGGGCCAGGAAAGGGCGGAACCCTCAGACCGGCCAAGAGATCACCATCGCAGCGCGAAAGGTGCTGAAGTTCAAGCCCGGTAAAGCCCTGCATCAGGTTGTGAACGCTGCTGGCTAAGTCGCCGGCTTGATGGAGGAGAGAGGGTCGTTGCCGAGGGCACGCGAGGGGTTGGCGCGATCGAGGGCTCGGGCCTCACGAAGGCCGATCTCGCGCCATGGCGATGACGTCGAGGTTCCGGAGAAACTCTATTTCAAGATCGGAGAGGTCGCTGAACTGACCGGCGTCCAACCCTACATCCTCCGGTACTGGGAGACCGAGTTCGGCACCCTCCGCCCGGCCAAGAGCCGCAGTGGGCAGCGCTTGTACAGACG
>JBGPUH010000356.1:0-2858 GCA_041491025.1 Methylomirabilis sp. (SeqCode) | reverse complement strand
GGGCGCGTCAAGTTTTTTGTGTAAACGGCCACACTTTTCAAAGCTTCCATCCCTGGTAGACTGAACGGACCTGAGCGGAGGGTAGGGATCTGCGGAGACGCAACCCGAGCGCCGACTCAGGGGCCGGGATTCCGAGATGGCGAGCGCAGCTCGCCTCTCGGTCCAGGAATCCTGGCGCGAAAGCGCTAAATCTCGGAGGTTTGGGGGCAGAGCCCCCATCCCAGAAATGCTCTTCTTCCGATTCTTCATGCTGTGACGATTTACGCCAACTCCGCTTTCGGAACGCGGTCGCCGAGCAGAATCGCGAAGCGCTGCAAGGCGGCCTTCCAGTTCTGCACCGGCATGGTCCACTTCTTGGCGATGTGCTCCAGAGCCAGGTACAGCAGTTTCATAGCGGCTTCCTGATTGGGAAACGAGCCCCGGGTTTTGATCACCTTGCGTAGCGACATATTCAGCGACTCCACCGCGTTGGTGGTGTAGATCACCTTGCGAATGTCGGCCGGGTAGGCGAAAAACGGGGTCAAGTGCTCCCAGTTCCGGCGCCACATCTGGCTGATGGTGGGGTACGCTCCATCCCATTTCGCGGCAAACTCATTGAGCCGTTGTTCGGCTTCTTCGACCGTACTGGCGCGGTAAATCGGCTGTAAATCCGCGGCCACCGCCTTGCGCTGTTTCCACGATACATAGTTCAGCGATGCTCGCACCTGGTGCACAATGCACAGCTGTACCTGCGCCTCCGGAAACACCGTCGCAATCGATTCGGGGAACCCCTTCAACCCATCCACGCAGGCGATGAACATATCGGCCACGCCCCGGTTCTTCAGCTCTGTCAGCACCTGCAGCCAGAACTTCGCTCCCTCGGCCTGACCCGCCCATAGCCCCAGCACCTCTTTGTTGCCTTGCATGTTGACGCCAATCACCACGTAGATCGCCTTGTTGCGCACGTGGCCCGTCTCGCGAATCTTCACCACCAAGGCGTCCAAGTACACGATCGGATATACCGAATCCAGCGGGCGGCTCTGCCAACTCTTGACCTCCTCCATCACCGCCTCGGTGACGTTGGAAATCAGCGTCGGACTCACCTCCACTTTGTAGATCTCTTCCAGGTGCCCCTGGATCTCGCGCGTGCTCATGCCCCGCGCGTACATAGAGATGATTTTGTCGTCGAAACCGGTGAAGCGCGTCTGGCTCTTGCCGATGATCTTCGGTTCGTAGCTGCCGTTGCGATCGCGCGGCGTCTCCAGCGGCATCTCCCCGAAATCGCCCTTCAGCGTCTTGGTCGTCGCGCCGTTGCGCGAGTTCCCGCTGTTATGGCCGGCCGGGTCGTGCTTCTCATAGCCGAGATGTTCGGTCAGCTCGGCCTGCATGGCCCGCTCCAGTAGAGCTTTGGTCAGCTGCTTCAGCAGACCGTTCTCGCCTATGATGTCTTCTGGGTTCTTGTAGTCCGCCAGCAATTTGTCAATGAGTTTGAGGTCGATAGCCATCGGGTCTCCCTAGTGTGATCCTTTCGATGGCCGTTTACACAGTTCAATTTATAACCTCCGGACGGTCGCTCGTCGGAAATCCACTGGGCGATGTCGATCTTTTCTACGGATACAGCACCATCCTCGCCCAGCCCAGAGCGGTCCGTGACTCGCCCGATTGGGATGGTCTCGTGAGCGGCGGTAGAACCTCCCGATGTCTGTGGGTGACTCCTGCGATTGTCACTTTGGCTCAGACGAACGAATCTGCACTGGCGCCGGCATAACCGCTGCCTTCCGATTGGCCAAATAAGCGGGGCCACGAAATGAGACTCTAAGGTGTTTCGATGCGAAGAGAGTGGTCAACTCCACAACTTGCTTGTCAGAAAGGTGTCCCTCGTAGTACACGAATACGGCGCCCGTGAACACTGATTCATCTGATGAATGCCCGGACGATTCACCGACCGCCGGCCCCTGTCTCATCACTCCAATCGTCTCCGGATACTGAAGCGCTTGCATGTATGATTCTGCAATGATCCTGCACATGTTGTAAGTGTCTTTAGCAAGGGTCATGTAGAACTCAAGAAATCTTGACCTTGCCTGTAGATCGATAACCACCCACCATTTGATCATGCTTCCCGGAATATCCCTTGGCTCCCCAATCTGCCAAGTAGCACCAACCTTCTGCCCTATGAAGTCCCTCATGAACAAGTCATGGAGCGTCAGTGTGTACGGATCGATATCGCAATGTGGATTTGCATTGTCCACACCTTTGCCCGGCTGCGGGGCGGGGGAATTGTGGCGGGCGGGCTGCCCAGCACGACGTACTTCCGCGGCGCGCGCCGAGGCTGTCTGAGCGATGTCCCTGACTTCAGAGGCCACAGCCCGGATGCCTTTCGCCACATCCAGGAGAGCAGTATCCCGGTCGGTCCAGCTGGTCACTGCTTTTCCGTCTTTCGGGAGGGCGAGCAGTTTGCCGAAGGGGGTGTTATGCCAGTCGACAGGGCGGAGGATGACCGGGACTACCCGGGCTTCGCCCGCCTCGTGGCGCTCCATCGCCCGCTTCATTTCTTTGCTCCAGCAATACTCCGAGGCGATGAAATCAGGGCTGACGAGAAGGAGAATGATGCCCGCTCGGTTAAGGAGGACATCGATCTCGTCGCCAAATTCCGTCCCGGCCGTTAATCGGCGATCATGCCAGCGCTGGATGACACCCTCGCGCTCAAGCGGTCTTAAGTGCTTTGCCAGTTCGTCGTGGAGTACCTCGTCGCGGTGCGAATAGGAGACAAAGACCTCGATGGGTTGGGGACTCCCTCCGCCAGTCTCAAGAAGACCATTTGTCGGGTGTATCGGCATTAGTCCAGCCGGTGAGGACTTCGTTAGCCCGGAAGCGTCTTC
>JBGPUH010000355.1:0-2866 GCA_041491025.1 Methylomirabilis sp. (SeqCode) | reverse complement strand
TATCGAATTCGACACTTAGAACACAGCGCCAGGATCGGAACTTGGGAGTTGTCAATGCTACCGACAGCCCACCGTGCGGGAGCGATTCGTCCAGCATGGTGTTGATCACGTCCACGAAGGGCTCCCTGGGCGAGGGGTCGCTCCAGCTCTTCATCGAGGCCGAGTTCGAGCAGCACTGGTTCACGCTTCGCGAAGACCCGCGCCACCGCGAGCGCCTCCAGAAGATCTGCGTCTGGGACTTCGTCGCCAACAACGCCGACCGGAAGAGCGGCCACTGCCTCCTCGGCCCCGACAACCTGATCTACGCCATCGACAACGGCCTGACCTTCCACACCGAGATGAAGCTCCGCACCGTCATCTGGGACTACGCCGGCGAGCCGATCCCGAAGGCCATGCTGGACGATCTGAAGCGCTTCGTGAAGGACGGACTACCCGAGCCGCTGGCCGATCTCCTCGACGCCGAGGAGCAGCAGGCCCTCCGCGCCCGCGCCCAGGCTCTTGCGGACTACGCCCGATTCCCCGAAGATCGGAGTGGTCACCGCTACCCTTGGCCGCTCGTATGACGCAAGCTCGTTCGCGCGGCTAGTCCAGTCACCTTCCGATGGTCGCCAACGGCGATTGAACCCGTGTTTACAGTCCGCCACGCGCTTTCTTAAGTGTTTCCGGCAGTTACGCGCTGTTGACTCAACAGTGCACCCCCTGGGACTCAAATTCGGAGGGTGTTTTGATCCCCGCAGGAACGTTAGGTAAGGCACTCACCCCTCATGCGGGCGACGTCGAGGTGAAAACAGTCGTCCGCCACCCGCGGAGTCTCACCGCGTGAGACTCCGATGGGAAACTCATCGGGAAACTGGAACTCAGACTGGATTCATGACGTCTATACGCACGATCACATGGTCTGATCGGTTCAAATCAGGGGCCCGCAATCACCGAGATCGAACACCCTCGCCTTTGAGATCGACTTGGTCTAGACGGTAGCGTGGGCTGGATTTGAACCAGCGACCTTTGGGTTATGAGGGCAATTCGTAGAACGGCGCCGCCCAACGCCCCGCAAGCAAATCCACGAAAAGCCTGCCCCTCGCCGCCTTCCGCGTTGAGCCGCGTTGAGTGACGTTCGCCCCTGTCTTCGGAGAGCTTTCGGAGAGCGCTAGCTCAAGGCGTAGATAGAAGAAGGGCTAGGCGCCTACGCCGTATTGCTACTGCCATTCACCGACCTCATGCTAGCGTCTAACAATGACCTCGGTTGCTGCATATGTTCCTGCTCTTGACGGGCTTCGTGCTCTAGCGGTGATCGCCGTCATGGTTTACCACTCAGGTTTGATCGTCGGCGGCTATCTAGGCGTCGACGTGTTCTTCACCCTGAGTGGGTTTCTCATCACCAGCCTACTCGTAGACGAGTACAATGCGCGGGGCACGATCGGGTTGCGCAACTTCTACTATCGGCGAGCTCTGCGACTGCTTCCCGCGCTGTTCACCTTCCTCGCCGTTTGGACCATCGTGCTGCTCTCCACCGTGCCGATGCCATTCTGGCCTGTGATTTGGAGATATGTAGCGATCGTCACCTTTTACGTTGCCAATTGGGCTTACATGCTGGGTTCTCAACTCGGGATTTTCGGACACACTTGGTCGCTGGCCATTGAGGAACAATTCTACTTTGTCTGGCCGTTGATCATCCTCTTCCTCCTCCGATCCCTCAGGTCTCGGTCAAAGATCATGCTCCTGCTGCTCTGCTCGGCGGGCGTGAGTCTCGTGTGGCGATTCTACTTGGCACTGGGAACAAAGACGCTCGATCGTGTCTATTGGGCCACCGACACCCATGCCGATGGGCTCCTCATCGGCGCCGCTCTGGCATTGTTGGTCGGGATGAAGACCTTTTCTGGAGTGGTCCTGCATTGTGCCAGTGTCGGAGCAGCCATCGTACTGGTCGGCTTGCTCATGTTCACGCCGCTGGGTCCAGCCTTCGTGTATGGTGTCACGTCCATTATTGCGCTCTCAACCGCGATATTGATCGTCGACGTTCTCAGTGACAGATCATGGCTGGCCCTTGTGCTCGAGCAACCTTGGATGACGTGGACAGGCCGTATTTCGTATGGCCTCTACCTTTGGCACTTCCCTGTGTTCTTCCAGCTCGGTATCCTAAAATTGGGCCCCGGACAGGCGATCTCGTATGAACGCGTTGTCTTGGCCTGGGTCGTCACGTTCGCTGCATCGGCGGCGTCGTATCTCCTGATCGAACGTCCGGCTTTGGCTCTGAAAACTCGTTTCGCCTGGCAGAGCCGGGCGGCGGCCATAACCTGCCCCAGCAGCCCCGAGTCGCATCGATGACTCACGATCCGGCGAGACGGTAGGCACAGTAGCTTGTCGTATTGTTGTTCCCTCTGGCGACGTCCTGTAGCTGGGTGTCGGCACTGCAAGCCGGTAGCTCTCCCCCCGATCTTAGTTTACTAAGCATGTGCGGTTTGAAGCCGGGTGAGCCGCTGCAGACCGGTTGCCGGCGGCAACGGCATTCAAACCCGTGTTTGGTCACGGTCACGTTTTCGCCACGTTCCTTGGTTACTTAGCTGATTTCAATCGAGCACAATACGCACGAGACTAAAACATGCACCCGACGATAACGCCTCTGGGTTCATGTCGGCCACGAAAGATCCCGCTCCTGCACGACGCGCGTCCCGCCCACCCCGAGCGAGGGATGGATGGATGCGACACCCGGGACGACGACTGGAGGGTCAATGGCGTCGGGGAGGCACTTCGCCTACTGAATGACCTCATCCGCCCGCCCCAGCAGCGACGGCGGGATCGTCAGCCCGAGCGCTTTGGCGGTCTTGAGGTTGATGACCAGCTCGAACTTCGTCGGCTGCTCGATAGG
>JBGPUH010000354.1:0-2872 GCA_041491025.1 Methylomirabilis sp. (SeqCode) | reverse complement strand
GGCTCAGGCCTCATCCACCCACTCCAGCCAGATGCTGTAGAAACATTCTCCTCGCAGATCGCCATAGGTTTTAATGAATGCCTCTCTGATCTTCTTCGTGGCCTCTCGCTGTCGGCCAAGCTTTTTTGCCAATGTATACGCCCGATAAGCCGTGGCTATCACACGGGACGGGTTCCCCCACGTCTCTCCTTGCTGTTGAGCCACCATCGCGCACCTCCTCTACCATCATTACCATTCGCTTTCCACCACGATTCATCCATTCCGAATTATTGCTTATGCTAGCCAATAGAGCAGGCGGTATGCCAAGAAGTTTCCCAACAAGTCCAGAACATGGAATTCCCATAACTATCTGAAACCACTGTGTCAATTACCAATTAGAGGAGCTTGGCCCACTGGGGGCAGAATGGAATAAGTTCATAAGACGTATCGAATTGGATAAACAGTTGGATTACTTAGTGATTCACTGCTCTGACCGCAGCGGGTCAGAAGGCATTGCCCATATTTTGGGCTTGCCTCGCTGGATTCGGGAGCCTATCCTTATGGTGTATCCCACGATTGAATTGATCGCCGGGATGACCCCGACGCTAGCGAATCCTCGGGCGATGATCTTCAGCCTGTTCCTCCTCACGCGAACACATCTTCACGAACGATCATCTAGGGCGAAACCGACAGCGGCGAGTATCAAACCCGTGTGGGCATCACTCTCGCCATCAAACGGCCGCTTCGGCCCAAGTCCTGATCAGGGTCGCATGACACTCGACTCCGACGAAGGTGCGACACTCGGGTGCTCATCGCCGGATTCGCGGGCCAGGTTCAAGCCGCCGATGAAAACGCAGCCTGACGGTGGCAGTACTCTTTGGACAGCATGGATGGTGGTCAATGGCCATGGAAATCTATTTGAGTGAGAACGCGTTTGTCGGATTGTTGGTCTCGACCATTGAGGTGTACCGGAAAGAATGCTTCGGCGTCCTTCTCGGCCAGAGCACGGCCGACCGGGTCCTCGTGGATTTTGTGGTTCCGTATCAGACGGCGAACCGGAAGTTTCGCGAGGTCCACGTTGATCTTATGCGGAGTCAGCGGGTCGAGCAAGCCGTCAGGACTACATCGCGCTGGGAGTGCGTGGGGGATTATCACTCTCATCCGATGTACGGCACCGTCAGAGCCACCACCATCCTGAGTGCGGTGGATCGGAAATTCTTCAAAGATGGGAATGTCGCCATCGTGGTGGCTATCAACGATACGGCCAGGCAGCGGCGATGGAACTACGTGCAGGGCGGCGGTGTGTCCGGCAGCATCAACGGCTACAATATTCGCATTGCCGGATACAACAAGGTGAACGGCAGCATCGAACGGGCGCCGATTCACTGCCCGTATGCCATCGGATTCCAGGCAAAGGATCTGAACGGTAGGGAGTGAACCAGCTCGCCGAAGCGGCATCGCCTCGCCCAGGAGGATCCTGAGCCGTGCGCTCGCAAGCGCAGCTCAAGCAGCTCCTCGATGACCTGTATCGCCGCTACGGCCGACGCGAATTTCTCTCAACCAGTGCCCTCAGCATCCCCCACCGATATCGCAGCCCGGAAGACCGCGAGATCGCCGGGTTCGTGGCCGCCTCGCTCGCCTATGGCAACGTCAAGCAGATCCACCGCAGCGCTGAGGCCGCACTTGACGCGATGGGTGCAAGCCCATCCCAGTTCATCCGGCAATTCGATCCCACTCGGGATGGGGCCCGCTTTCAACATTTCGTCCACCGATTCAACTCGGGTGTCGATATCGCCCTCCTCTGCTATCTGCTCCATCAGGCGGTAGAAATCCGAGGCTCGCTCCAGGCCTTCTTCCTGGCGGGGTATGACGCCTCCCACGAGGACGTCGGTCCTGCCCTGATCAGCTTCGTCGAACGAGCGCTGTCGCTCGACGTCTCCCCCTTTTACCCCTCTGGAACGATTCCTCCCAAGGCCGGGATCCGGTTCTTCTTTCCCTCGCCTGCCCAAGGCAGCGCGTGCAAACGCCTCAATCTGTTCCTGCGCTGGATGGTGCGGCGCGCGGACGAGATCGACTTCGGGATCTGGACCGAGGTGTCACCGGCAAAGCTGATCGTGCCTCTCGACACGCATGTGGCTAGGATTGTGCGGCAGCTCGGCCTGACGAAGATCAAGCAGGCCAACTGGCGAATGGCGACAGAGGTGACGCGGCGGTTCCGTGAGATCGATCCGGAGGATCCGGTGAAGTACGATTTCGCCCTGTGCCGGCTGGGGGTCCTGAAGCAGCCGATCCCCGGCCATAGGGGGTAGGAACGCAGGGAAGGAGCACGCGGTTCAGTGCGAGAGCCGTTCGAGATCGGTGGGCAGGCGCCGGATCACATCCCTATGGCAAGAATGTGGAGCATCTCATCATGAATCAGGTCGTTGCTGGCAACGATCTGTGGCGTGGAGAGTCGGAGGGGCTGACCCCGCAGATCAGTCACCCGGCCACCCGCCTCCATGACCATGAGCGAGCCCGCCGCCACGTCCCATGTGTTCAGCCGAAGCTCCCAGAAACCATCGAACCGTCCGGCAGCCACATAGCAAAGGTCAAGGGCGGCGGAGCCAGGGCGGCGGACGGCCTGGGCCCGCTTCATGAAGTTGGCGAAGTGGTCCAGGTTGTTCTCCTTGGCGGTCGCCACGTCTGGCGGAAAGCCGGTAGCCAGCAGGGCATCCGATAGTCTGGAGACTTCGGAGACCCGAAGTCGCTTTCCATTCAAAAAGGCCCCTCCATCCCTTTCGGCCGTGAACAGCTCCTCCAGGCTTGGATCGTAGACCACTCCATAGATCAGCTCGCCGTCCTTCTCAACGCCGATCGACACGGAGAAGCAGGGGTAGCCGTGAGCATAGTTGGT
>JBGPUH010000353.1:0-2892 GCA_041491025.1 Methylomirabilis sp. (SeqCode) | reverse complement strand
CTTCCTTCAGCCGGCGACCGACACCCATCAGTGTCCCGCCGGTGCCAAGGCCTGCCACGAAGACATCGACGTCAGGCAGGTCGTTCAAGATCTCCACGGCCGTGGTCTCATAGTGCGCCAGGGGGTTGGCCGGATTGCCGTACTGGAAGGGCATATAGAGCGACGTGTCCTCCGCCACAAGCTTCTGAGCCAGCTCGATGGCACCGTTGCTCCCCTTTGTCCCATCAGAATAGATCATCTCGGCGCCAAAGATCTCCAGGAGTTGACGGCGCTCCGGTGTGGCATTCTCCGGAATCACCACCTTGACCTTGTACCCTTTCTTCCGCCCGATCATGGCCAGGGCGATGCCGGTGTTGCCGCTCGTCGGCTCCAGGATCGTCTTATCTTTCGTCAGTTCCCCGCTTCGCTCGGCCTGCTCAATCATGTATTTCGCGATCCGATCCTTGAGGCTGCCGGTGGGGTTATTTCCTTCCATCTTGGCAAAGATCCGGACCCCCTTCTTTGGACTGACCCGTGGAAGCTCCACTAATGGCGTATTACCGATGGCATCAAGAAGATCCGCTGTTCTCATCCATGTCCCCTTTGTCGTCAGTCCCGTCTGTGGGTCGCCTCAACCCCCAGGTTGTCCGAAGGGCCCCTTTCCTCACTACCGCTCGCCGCCGGGTGGTGGCTCAGGGGCTGACGCTGCACGTGTCAGCCCTTTTTGACTGTGATGACCCAGTCCGTGTCGTTCAGTTTCTCAACATTCACGATCTGATGCCCCTCACTGCTCAGGCTCCTGGGGACATTCGCGGCCGATCCGGGGTTATCCACGATGACCCTGAGCACCTGGCCGCTTTCCATCTCCTCGAGCGCCAGCTTGCTCTTTACGAAGGTATAGGGACAGACCTCTCCCTTCAGATCGAGTAGCTCGGCTACCTGTTGATGCGTGTCACTCATTCGCGTTCCTCTCAGGGGCAACCTATCGACCAGTCACGACCGCAACGGGCCTCCTGCCAACTGGAACCGTCCCGACCACCTTCTGAGCCGAGATGTCGATCACATTCAGCTCGTCGGTCCCTTCACTTGTGACGTAGAGGCGTTTCCCATCCGCACTGGGCCTGATCCCGCGAGGCCTCCCGCCGACCGTGATTCGCCCCTTCACGCTGACCTGACCCATCACATCGCCGACCACCGCCACCTCGTTCGTACTTCCCACAGTCACATAGAGGGTATCGCCGACGATGGCAAGATGGTTCGGACCCGTCCCAACTGTCAGTGTCCCCAGTAGTCTGTTGCTCAATGCGTCGACTGCATAGATCTCGTCGCCGCCGGTATCCGTGCCCCAGATTCGACGGCCGTCCGAGGTCTCCTGTATGAAGGTCGGATGCTTCCCGACTTCGATCGTCGCAATCACTTTCTTTGAGGCCACATCGATCGCGGACATCGTGCCAAGAATTGGATTGGTGACGAAGGCCCGCGTCCCATTAGGAGTGAATCGGATGTACCCTGTACCGATAATATGACCCAGGTCAACCCGCCCTACGATCTTCAACGTGGAAGCATTGACAACGGTCAAATACTCTTCTCCCGCGTTGACCACCCAGACCTGTTTCCCGTCTGGGGTCAGGGCGAGAGCGTGGGCCCTCCTCCCCGTCGGAATCGTGGCGATCACTTCGTGAGTGGCGGTCTCGACCACCACCAAGGTCCCATTGTGCATGTTGGTCGCGAAGAGCCTGGATTGATCGGGCACCAGGAAAAGGTCATCGGTTTGATATCCCCTGGCATCGATCGTGACAACGACTTTCATCAAGTCGGGATCGATGACAGAGACGGTGCCGGATTCCATATTCGCGGTGTAGACCCTGCCAGCCGCGTTCGCGTGCGCAGCGAATGCCAGCCCTGCAAGTATCAGGCAGATCAGAATCAACCTGGGGAGGCCCACCCCGATCACAACGATTCCTCGAGTTCAGGACGTCGCACACGACCGGCCTGCAATGAATCCGAAATGAAGCCTACGCCTTTTCCAGTACGATTTCCCACTGGCTTCCGCCTATCTCCCGAACGGCCAGGACAGTGTGTTCTTCTTCCTTCGCCCACCTGGGGATGTCTTCGGCTGATTTGGCGTAATCGACGGTCACGACCAGTTGATCGCCTTTTTGCAGCTTCCCCATCTCTTTTTTGGTCATGATCAACGGATAGGGGCATATCTCTCCGGTCACATCGAGCGAACGTGTCGCCATCTCTTCCCTCCCCTTATTCCTCGATCGGCAGCGTCTCGGAATTCCCCCATTCGGACCATGAGGCGTCGTAGTTCTTGAGCTTCTGATATCCCAGGAGCCGCAGCACAAAGTAGTCGTGGGCCGACCTGGCGCCGGTCTGGCAATAGGTGATCGTCTCCCGGTCCGGAGTCACTCCTGCGGCCTCGAAGATCTTTTGCAACTCCTCCGCGCTCTTGAACGTGTGATCATCCAGTCGCATGGTGTTGAGATAGTCCACATTGACGGCCCCTGGAATCCGACCGCCTCGCAGGGCCAGGAGGTCCTCTCCTGCGTACTCTTTGGCCGATCGGGCATCCAGGAGGCACACCTTCGGGTTGCCGAGTTTACTTCGCACATCCTCGGCCGTGGCCAAAAGTTCTGGACGTGGACGGGCGACGAAGGCGGCCTTAGGCGGTGTCAGCACCTCGGTAGAGACGGGGCGACCCTCTAGCGTCCACTTCGGGAAGCCTCCGTTCAACACCCGTACTTTGTCATGGCCGAAAAACTCCAGGACGAAGAAAAGGCGCGCGGCGCCGAACGGGGTCTTTGGGCCATCATAGGCGACGACCCGCGTGGTCTCTCCGACCCCCAGTCCACTAAACAGCTCCTCTGCCCAAGCCGTGGAGATCGGAAGGCCCTGCTGATTGGCCTT
>JBGPUH010000352.1:0-2905 GCA_041491025.1 Methylomirabilis sp. (SeqCode) | reverse complement strand
GTTGCCTCGGATCTTCACCTCCCGGATGGTTGGTTTTTCGGTCAGGATGAAGGTGACCTTCAGGCCCCCTTCGAAGACCTCGGCGTCCACCGCCACATCGTCGAAAAAGCCCAGCCGGTAGAGCGCCTTCACGTCCTCCCGGGTCTTCTCCAGGAAGAAGGGCTCCCCAACCTTGGTCTTGAGTTTGAACCGGATGGTGGCTTCGTCGATCTTTCGGCTTCCCTTGACATCGATCTGCTTGATGAGCGCCCGCTCCTGGCCATACGCTTTGCCAAATGCCAACGCCAAGAAGAGCAGGAACAAGCTGGCGGCGACAACCTTTACGCTGTTGGCGGAAGTTTGCACCTGACGACGTCGCTCCTCGAGTTTTAACGCGCCACATGCCCTCAAACTGGCGTCAGCACTGTACCACCTCTGCCAGGGAAAGGCAAGGAGAAAGTCGCCCGGAACGGGCCAAAATCGGGGGGTTATGGGGTAGTGATGGGTGAGGCTATTTCGGGGCTTGGAGGAGGCTGACCTCCTCGAACGTCAAGGCATCGCCCTCTAGTTTAACTTTGAGGGTGCCTCCTTCTGCGAACCGCCCCTTCAACACTTCCTCGGCCAAGGGGTCCTCCACGTAGCGTTGGATGGCACGGCGGAGGGGCCTGGCGCCGAGGGTCGGATCGTAGCCGCGGTTGATCAGAAAATCTTTGGCGTCCTCATCGACCGCAAGCGAGATCTTGCGTTCCCCAAGCTGGAGCTGCAGTCGGGCGAGCATCAGATCCACGATCCTGCGAAGATTGTCCTTGCTCAACTGGTGGAAGACGATCACCTCATCGATCCGGTTGAGCAATTCGGGGTTGAAGACCCGTTTCAGCTCGCCCAGGACGGTGTCCTTCATCTTCTCGTACGTCACTCCCTCGTCACCGCCCTTGGCAAACCCCAAGGTCGTGTGGAGGCCGATCTGACGTGCACCGATGTTGCTCGTCATGATCAGGATCGTGTTCTTGAAGTCGACGACGCGCCCATAGCTATCCGTGAGGCGGCCATCCTCGAAGATCTGGAGGAGCAGATTAAACACCTCCGGATGCGCTTTTTCGATCTCGTCGAAGAGGATGACAGAGAACGGGCGTCGCCGCACCCGTTCTGTAAGCTGCCCCGAGTCGTCGTAGCCAATATAGCCCGGGGGGGCGCCGATGAGCCGGGAGGTGGAGAAGCGCTCCATATACTCCGACATATCAACCCGGATCATGGCCTCCTCCGTCCCGAAGAGGAATTCGGCCAGCGCCTTGGCCAGCTCGGTCTTCCCCACGCCTGTCGGCCCAAGGAAGATGAATGATCCAACCGGCCGGTTCGGGTTCTTGATCCCGGCCCTGGAACGACGAATGGCTCTGCTGATGCTCTCGACCGCTTCGGTCTGTCCCACCACGCGTTTGGCCAGGTCCTGCTCCATGCGGATCAACTTGGAGGACTCCTCCTCCTCGATCTGGTGGAGCGGGATGCCTGTCCACTTCGAGACGATGTAGGCGATCTCTTCGGCGGTGACAACCGTCTTCTCCTTCGCCCGCGACTCCTTCCAGCGCGCCTTCTTCTCTTCCAGGTCGGCCCGGAGCTTGCGCTCCTGGTCGCGGAGTCTGGCCGCAACCTCGAAGGCCTGGGTCCGGATGGCATCCTCTTTCTGGCTTCGGAGGCGCTCCACTTCGTTCTCCATCTCGCGGAGCTCCTGGGGAAGCATCAGCGTCTTCAGCCGCGCCCTCGAGCCGGCCTCATCGATGACATCGATCGCCTTGTCGGGAAGGAAGCGGTCGGCGATGTAGCGCTGGGACAGGCGGGCGGCGGCAACCACCGCCTCGTCCGTGATGACCGCGGAATGGTGCGCCTCGTAGCGGTCTTTGATTTCCTGGAGGATCCGAATGGTCTCATCCACGCTGGGCGGGCCGACCTGAATCGCCTGGAACCGCCGCTCCAGTGCCCGATCCTTCTCGATATGACGGCGGTATTCGTCGAGCGTGGTGGCGCCGATACATTGCAGCTCGCCACGGGCCAACGCCGGCTTCAACATATTTGACGCGTCGATGGCGCCCTCTGCGGCCCCGGCGCCCACGAGGGTATGGAGCTCGTCGATGAACAGAATGATGTTCTGCGCCTGCTGGATCTCCTTCACAACGGCCTTCAGCCGCTCCTCGAACTGGCCACGGTACTTGGTGCCGGCCACCATGCCGGCGAGGTCAAGCTGGACGACCCGCTTCCTGAGCAGCGTCTCGGGCACGTTGCTAGCCACGATCCGCTGGGCCAACCCCTCGACGATGGCGGTCTTCCCGACGCCCGCCTCCCCGATCAGAACCGGGTTATTCTTCGTCCGGCGCGAGAGGATCTGAATGACCCGCTCGATTTCTGTTTCCCGCCCGATCACCGGGTCCAGCTTATCCTGCCGCGCCATCGCGGTCAGGTCAACGCCGAACTCATCCAGTGCCGGAGTCCTGGTGGATGTCGTAGACTTGGACGCCTGCTCACCCAATAATTCCTGAGCCTGGGCTTTGGCTGCGGCCACGCTGACGCCGAAGTCCCTCAGGACGAGCGAGGCGATTCCCTCACTCTCGCGGATGAGCCCAAGCAGTAGGTGCTCGGTTCCGATATAGTTGTGGCCCAATGATCTGGCCTCGGAGATCGCGTATTCCAGAACCTTCTTGGCCTGTGGGGTAAAGGGAATCTCCCCGGGAGGGCTAAACTCGGAGCCAGCCGAGACGATCTTTTCGATCTCCCCTTTCACCGCGGAGATGTTCACATTCAGCTTCTTGAGGATCGCAACCGCAAGTCCGTCGCCTTCACGAATCAACCCGAGCAACAGGTGCTCGGTCCCGACGAAGTTGTGTCCGAGACGGATAGCCTCCTCCCGGGCAAGAATGATCACCTTGCGGGCTCGCTC
>JBGPUH010000351.1:0-2921 GCA_041491025.1 Methylomirabilis sp. (SeqCode) | reverse complement strand
GGGGAAGGAAAAGTACATGGAAAACATGCGCTGCTCCGCTTGCCATGGCGAGTCGGGGAAAGGGGATGGGCCGGCAGCGGTGGCCCTGAACCCCAAACCGCGAAACTATACTGACTGCAGTGTCATGGGGACAAAATCCGACGCAGAGCTGTTCAAGGTGATCAAACAGGGTGGCCTGGGCAAGGACGTCGAACCGAAGCTGAGCCCGCTCATGGTCGCCTTTGAAACCCAGCTCAACGACAAGGAGATCTGGGATGTCATTGCGTTCATCCGTTCAATCCCCAATCCGCCCTGTAAGGTGACGGCGAAGTAGGGCTCCTCCGATAGGACGACAAGCTGACTGGGAATAGAGTTCAGGCGGGAGACGACATCTCGACGAGGCGCGCGGCGGAGAGCGCCCCCTGGACGAGCGGCCCGAGGTCAAGGATGCTCTCGGCCACACTGAGTTCCTTATCAGTGGCGCGGGTCACTACCTGCCTGGGGGCGAACATCGAGCAGCAGTCCTGATCGGGGATGATGGAGATGTCATAGGTCCCGATCTGCTGCGCCTGTTCAGTGATCTCTTCCTTGTCCATCCCCACCAGGGGGCGTAAGATCGGCAGGGTGGCCGCCTCTTCGATGGCGGCGATGTTTTCGATCGTTTGCGAGGACACCTGGCCCAGGCTTTCGCCGGTGACGAGAGCCTGGGCTCCCTCTTTTCGCGCGATCTCCTCAGCGATCCGCAGCATCAGCCGTCGATAGACGAGGATGCGGAAGCGGCTGGTGACGCCGGCAACCACCTCCTGCTGGGTTTCGCCGAACGGCACAAGGTAGAGCCTGGAGGCAAACTGGTAGCGGGTAAGGCGTTGGGCAAGGTCGATCGCTTTCTCTTCCGAAGTCCGGTCGGCGAATGGCTGGCTGTGGAAGTGTACGAAGACGACCCGGCAACCCCGCTTCATCATCCGATAGGCCGCAACCGGCGAATCGATCCCGCCAGAGAGCAAGCAGACCACCGTCCCGCTGACGCCTACCGGAAGGCCGCCGGGCCCGCGGATCTTCTCGAAATAATAGAATGCCTCGTTGGGCAGCACCTCGATGTAGACCGTTAGGTCCGGGTTGCTCAGATCCACCTTCGCCCCAGAGGCAAGTTTCACCCTGGCGCCGATCACCTGGTTGATCTCCTGCGAGGTATGCGGGAAGGTTTTGAAGGCACGGCGGGCCGCCACAGCGAAGCTGGCGAATCGACGGCCTGAGATCTCGTCCTCAATGCTTTTCGAGAGGAAGCCCAGGTCGGGTGGAACCCGCGAGGCGGCAGCGAAGTTCGCTATGCCGAATACCCAGCCCAGCCGTTCACGTAGCGCCTCCCAGGAGGTCCCTTCCTTCATCTCCAGAAATAACCGGCCAGCCGGCCGCCGGAGAGGGCCGACATCGAGGTCGCGCGACGCGATCTGGAGATTGGCCGCGAGCTGCTTCAGAAAGAAACTGCGGTTTTTCCCTTTCAGGGCGATCTCGTGGTAATGAATGAGGGCGCCCTTCACAGACGGAGTTGCCATGTAGTCTTCTCCCTTTGTCACATCCCTTGAGCCGTGCCGCAATACTACCACGTTCTCCCACCTGGACAATCGATTTCCGTTCGCATGAAGACATACCACCCGACTCGCGAAACGCCTGGTACAGGCCACGGCATTTCATCTATAATCAGGGCGATGACACGCGGTGCGGAGATTGTGATCATCGGCGGAGGAATCGTTGGCCTCAGCATCGCCTATCACATGGCCGTGAGGGGGTGCGGCGATGTGTGCGTCCTGGAGCGAGGCGAGATCGGCCAGGGAGCCACGGCCAAGGCGACGGGCGGCGTCCGCCAACAGTTCTCCAGCGAAATCAACATCCGGCTCTCACGGGAAAGCGTGAAACGCTTCGAGCGGTTCGAAGAGGAGATGGGAGCTTCGGCGGACTTCCGCCAGGTCGGCTACCTCTTCCTGGCCTCGTCCGAGGAAGACTGGGCGCAGTTACAGGAGAGCGCGTCGCTGCAGCGATGTCTCGGGGGCTCCGTGGAGCTCTTGACACCGGAAGAGGCCCGCCGCTTGGTCCGGGGATTGCGGATCGACGATCTGCGCGGCGCGTCCTTCTGTGGAACCGATGGGATCGCCGATCCACATGTGGTGCTCCAGGCCTTCGCCAGCCAGGCGCGTCGGTTGGGGGTCCGGGTTCTCGAGGGACAGGAGGTGACCGGCATCCACCTCGACGGCGCCAGAGTCCGAGGAGTCCAGGTGAGGGGCGGGGATTCGATCGCGGCCGACGTGGTTGTCAACGCGGCAGGGGTCCACTCCAGGGAGGTCGGACGGATGGCGGGCGTAGAAATCCCCGTCGAGCCACACCACCGGCAGGTCTTCGTGGCCGAGTCATTGGCAGAACTGCCCGGTCCGATTCCCCTGACCGTCGATCTTCATAGCGGGAACTACGTCCATGTCGAGAGGAACGGCTGCATCGTCCTGGGGGGCGGCGATCACGGCGATCGGCGGGGCTTCGACGAACGCCTCGATTGGTCCCTTCTCCCCCGGCTGATCGATGCCGTCACGCATCGGCTGCCAGCATTGGAGGGCGCGCGGATCACGCGAGGCTGGGCCGGCCTCCGGGAGATGACACCGGATGAACTGGCCATCGTTGGTCCCGTGCCGGGAGTCGGGGGGTTCTTCGTCGCCGCTGGCTTCTCCGGTCACGGCTTCATGCACGCGCCCGCGATCGGCAAGCTGATGGCTGAGCTGATCCTGGACGGCAGGGCCTCGACCATCGACGTCTCAGCCCTGAGTCTCGATCGGTTTCGGACGGGACGAGTCTTTCCAGAGCGGGCGGTCTTCTGATGCGCCCCGTTCTGGTCTTTCAGCACATCGGGTGCGAAACGCCCGGCATCTTTCTTGACCTGCTTCGGGAGCAGGAGCGCC
>JBGPUH010000350.1:0-2949 GCA_041491025.1 Methylomirabilis sp. (SeqCode) | reverse complement strand
TCGTCCTGAAGGATCTGGAGACGGCCCTCGCCGCGAAGGCGAAGGAGTTTGATGGCATCCTCAAGTCCGCCCGAACGCATCTGCAGGATGCGGTCCCGATCCGGCTGGGGCAGGAATTCGCCGCTTATGCTGCGACGGTCGGGAAATGTCACGAGCGGATCGCCGCCGCCGGTCGATCGCTTGAAGAGTTGGGGATCGGCGGTAGCGCCGCCGGTACCGGTCTCAATACCCATCCGCAGTACCGCTTCAAGCTGGTCGAGCACCTCCGTGCCTGGACGAAGATCGACTGGCGCAACTCGCCCGACATGCGGGAGGCGATGCAGTCGAACCTGCCGATCGCGGAGGCCTCATCCGCCCTGCGCCTGCTGGCGATCGAATTAACCCGGATCTGCAATGATCTTCGGCTGCTCGCCTCCGGCCCCACCACGGGTTTCGCCGAGATGGTGCTGCCCGCCGTCCAGCCAGGCTCCTCGATCATGCCGGGCAAGGTCAACCCGTCCATGGCGGAGATGCTCAACATGGTCTGCTTTCAGGTGATCGGCAACGACCTGACCGTCTCGATGGCGGTGCAGGCCGGTCAGCTTGAGCTGAACGTCATGATGCCCGTTATGGCCCACAACCTTCACCAGTCGATCGAAATCTTCAAGAACGCCCTCCGGGTGTTTATTGACCGCTGCATCGTCGGTATCGTTGCCGATGCTGATCGCTGCCGCCGCTATGCTGAAAGCAGCATGGCGCTGGCCACGGCGCTGAACACGTATGTGGGCTACGCCAGGGCGGCCGAGGTGGTCAAGCGGGCGTTGCGCGAACAGAAGACCATCATCGACGTGGTCCGTGAGGAGAAGCTGCTCACAGAGACTCAAATCACTCAGATCCTCGACCCGCTCAAACTGACCGAGCCCGGCCTGCCCGGACGGTGATCGCCGACACTACCGTCCGGCCGAATCGGCTCCCGTCACCTGCCGCTGACCCTCTTATGGACTTCTGATAGCCTCCTTGCGCCTTTGCCGGAGCAGCCTGCGGGAGTGTCGGACGATGCGCGAGCATCAACGACACCAACGCCACCAGGCAGGGGATCAATGCGGTGTAGAGGGCGCGGGTCCATGCGATGCGACCGGGGAAAGAAGCGCTCGCTCTGCAACAGTGCTGTTCTTCAATCGATACCCCGTTCATCAACGTGGGACGGGCTCAATCGTAGTTCCTCGGAACTGATGAACTCGCTGAGGCGGTGTTTAATAACAACGAGATGCCGACCCTGCCGGTTCAGCAGACCCATCCTTTCGAACTTGTTGATCTGAGTTGTAACGGTCTCCCGAGTAGTCCCGATCAGGTTCGCCAGCTCTTCATGAGTCAGGCGCAATCGGATCAGGACCCCGGCGGGGGTCTCTTCCCCATACTTCTCACCCATGTAGAGGAGCATCCGCGCCAATCGGTGGTAGGACCAGGTATGGCTGGAGTGGGCGATCCCTTTCTCGACCCTGACCAGTCGCTTCGAGAGAATCTCGATGAAGTTTCGGCTGACGGTTTGGATCAGTGACAGGAGCTCCAGGAAGCGCTCGTGCGGCACAACACTCACGACGGTATCCTCGATCGCGGTTGCCCTGAAAGCTCTCACCTTCTCGGTGAGGAGGAGCTCTCCGAAGATCTCCCCTGGCTTGAGGAAATCGAGAATTGCCTCCGTTCCCTTCTCAGAGATCGACGTGAGCTTCACAAGCCCCTGCTTGACAACGTAAAGCGCATCGCTCGGGTCACCCTCCGAGAATATGGTTGCGCCCTTCGGATGGGTTCTGTCGAAGCAAACGCGCGCGATCCTCCGACCTTCTTCTTCCGAAACCCCCTCGAACAACCCAGTAGCTGTCACGTAGACCACCGGCACATTGTGACGCTCCTCCCGGGGACCCGGGAACGCCTGGCCCTGTGACTTCATCATATCACCGCCTCGGATCGCGATCAACTTCCTGGAAATGGGCCTCTGCTCTGATGTCTCCGAGTGTTTCGCCTCCGCGCGCGCTCCGAGACCTCCACGCTGCCCATCGAGCCTTCAACCAAGACAGCCACCCGAACTTCACCTCGCCCATGAAGCCCACGAGGCACAGCAAACCGAGGAGCCCTACGAGAAATAGATGAAAGAGATCAGACGCTATCTCAAGGGCTTTCCGCGGATCGTCAAAGAGACGCGGAGGCGGATCCGGGACGTAGAGAGAACCCATGCTCATCGACCCGGCCCACAGCACCCATTCGGGATCCAATGAGAGGAGAGTGATGGCATATGCGGAGAAGACAAACGTGATGAGCAGCAACTGGCCCATCGAAAAGAGCTTCTCTTCCGGTTGATCCTTCATGGCGTATCTCCTCTCTCCGGTAGCGACTCACGCGCGGCATCAGCGGCATGCTGAAGACTCCCTTTTGGAGGCTACACTCGACCCCGTGTCTGTTCTGTAAAAGCTTTCACTAATGACCAGTTTTTGCTGGCCAGACTGAGAAACCGCTCACGATTCTCATAAAACGTGAAAGGTTTCACAGAACATGACTCAGAGGTTAGGTTATGAGTCAGACCGTCGGGGGCGCACTGTGTGATAACTTCCGCGGAGACTCGCGGGCAACATGAGGAGGAGGGGCGATGGAACAGCAGATGATGAACCGGTGGTGGCGTATCGTGGGCGGACTTTCGATGAACCTCGCTCTCGGCGCGGTCTATGCCTGGAGCATCTTCGTCGCGCCGCTTGAAAAGGAGTTCGGGTGGAAGCGGGCCGACACCTCGTTGGTGTTCACCATCCTGGTCGCTGTGTTCGCGCTGACGTTCATTGCGGCCGGGCGACTCCAGGACAAGCTGGGGCCCTTCAAGATCTCGATCATTGGCGCCGTGGCGAACGCCCTCGGGTTCTTCATGTGCGCCTATACCACCACCCAGACCTGGATGTTCTTCTGGCTTGGCGTAGTAGCCGCCAC
>JBGPUH010000349.1:0-2960 GCA_041491025.1 Methylomirabilis sp. (SeqCode) | reverse complement strand
CCGGGCCTTGGCCATTCCAAGCGATCATCCGTTGGGTAAGGTAGGCCTGAGCAACGCTACCCCCTGCCGGCCCAATCGGAACCCGGATCACTTCGAGGGGCTCTTCCACCCCCAGGCTCGCTACCGCCTGCAACCAGTGGCTCTCCGGATCGGCAAGGAAGATGTTGACGCGATCCAGCTCTAACACCCCCTGAGCAGCTTGCAGGAGACGGTCGAGTCGCTGCTGCAGACCCTGCGGTTCTTGGATATCGAGGCTCGCCTGGTACAGGGCCTGTCGGGTTGCCTCCGCCCGCTTTCGCTCGGTGATGTCGCGGGCGATGCCCTGAACCCCCACAGGCGTTCCGTGTTCGTAGATCAGCAGGTTGCTGGCCTCCAGCGGGACACGGCGCCCGTCCTTGGCCATGATCTCCAGTTCGTAGGTGGTCGAGCCGCCTTCCTTGAGCTTGCGGACCAGCATCCGGCGGGCAAGGTCGAGGTGCTCCGGGGCGATCACCTGAGCGAGATTCAACGCGGGGGTCTCCCGCCGATTATAGCCGCTGATCCGTTCGCCGGCCCGGTTGAGGGAGGTGAAGTTGCCCGCCAGATCGTAGGAGTAGATGATGTCGTTCGCGTTCTCGACCAGATCGCGATAGCGTTCCTCGCTCTGGCGCAGCGCGGACTCCACCTGGCAGCGTTCGATGAATTGATTGATCTTGGTGCCGAGTTCGGCCATCATGTTGAGGAGATGGTCATCGGGTTCGCGGATCTCGCTACTGAAGAACGCCATGACCCCGGTCACGCCATTTCCGTTTCCGATCGGGAACGCGAAAGCCGCGCGCAATCCTAGATTGGCGGCAACGGTTCCCCGGAGGAAATTCCCATCACAAGCGACGTCAGAAATCCAGGCGGGTCGGCCGCTGGCCCAGACGCGACCAGGTAAGCCGACTCCAGGGGAAAAGGTGATCTCGCGACTGATCGCTTCAAACTCCCTGACGTTCAACGACGGCCGATGCCAGATCCCCTCCCAGCACATGAGCTTGGAGGCGGGGTTCACCCGCCACAGCTCGCCCAGTTCCCATCCCACGCCTTCGCAGATGGACAGGAGGAGCTTGGGGGTAGCCTCCTCGAAGGTGGCAGATTCCGTCAAGATGCGGGTCACGCCGAACTGGATCGCCAGGTATTGCTCCGCCCGCTTGCGCTCGGCGATCTCAGCTCGCAGTGTTTCAGTGGTTCTTGCCAGCTCCCTGGTCCGTTCGTGGACCCGTAACTCTAACTCGTCGTGAGCCGCGTGCAACGCCTCCTGCACCTGGTTGCGTTCGATAATCTCCCCTTGAAGTGCCACATTGGCTGCTTCCAGTTGGGCTGGACTGGGCAACGCAAGAGCTTTGGGGATCAACGGCCAGAGCGCCACCGCTGTGGCAAGTGACGCGGCGGCAGTGACCGCCTTAACGCCCGCGTCGAGCCAATACAGGGGAGTCCATAGCGTCCACAGCGCCATGAGGTGAGTAGTCCCGCACGCAATGATGAACACTGCGAACATGAGAAACACACGGTTAAAGGCGAGGTCGCGCCTCTTGCGGACGAAGTAGATGAGCGCGATCGGAATGGAATAATATGAGACGGTAATCAGGGAATCCGAGATGACGTAGAGCCACAACAACGGTCGCGTCCACAGGAAGCAGTAGCCGTGGGGCTCAAAGCCCTGCGCGCCGAGGACGGTTTGTAGAAACTGTCCCATTTGACGTCTTCCTTCCTTTTTCTACAGATCTTCCTTCTTGCGCTCCAGTGATCGGCCTATTCATCCTCATCGGCCGGACTGCACTGAGCACGAGGCGCTTGCCCAGAGGCCCTGGCCTGAACGACCCGACGCAGCGCCGGCGGCAGGTCGAGGCTCAGTGTGGTCTTGGAAACGAATTCATCCGCGCCGGCGGCGAGCGCCGCCTCTCTGTAGCCATTGAGCCCGAGCATGGTCACAGCGATGATGCCCATCTCAGGCAATGCCTGGCGCAGACGAGGGATGGCCTCCAGACCGGGCAGGTCGGGCATGGCCAGGTCGATCAGAACGATGTCCGGCCGCAGCTCTCGGGCTTGGACCAGCGCCTGCTCGCCTCCGTCGGCCGTGCCGACGACGACCACCTCGCCCTGGTTGTACTCATGCAAGAAGCGAGTGAGAATGTGCAGAAAGGAGAGGTTATCATCTACCAGTAGGACGGAAGTGTGGTTCGTCATAATTCCCTCCGGTGTCCAGGAGATCAGGAAACGTAAGCTGGGCCGTCCAGAGTAAGCAATCAACCCCCCCAAGCCGTCAGTAGCGGGGATTGGGAGTTGGGGCCACGCCTGCGCGCAAGACTAGTGCGCTTACCCTAGAGGTATACACACAACGTTATAGATGTCCAGGATGCCTGTCTATCCGTAGCTCTACGGAATTTGCGTAGAAAAGTCCCGTATTTTTGGCAAGGGATAGGGACAGGATGGGAGGGTAGGAGTGAAAGGGAGCAGCGGAGCGGGGGGCGGGGGAGCAGAGAAGAATGTTTCCCTGCTCAGTCGTTCAGGGGGAGGATTCCCCGACGCAGGGCGTAACGGATCAGGTCGGTCTGGGTCCGCAAGCCCAGTTTGCGCATCAGGTTGGCACGGTGGGTTTCAGCCGTGCGCGGACTGATCGATAGCCGGTCGGCGATTTCGGCGTTTGTGAGCCCCTCGGCTGCCAGGTGCAGCACCTCGCGCTCGCGGTTCGTGAGCGTGTCGTAGCTATCGCGGACGGTGGATTCGGCCTTTTGCACGTAGCGCTCGATGGCGCGCTCAGAAAGCGGCGGGCTGAGGTAGCGCCGGCCGGCGGCCACCTCGCGCACGGCCTGCACCAGGTCGGCTGCGCTGGAACCTTTGAGAACGTAGGCGGCTGCGCCATTTTTCAGCGCCTCCAGCACGTAGGCTTCATCAGCGTGCATGGAGAGGATGACGACGTGGGTGTGTGGCGAACGCTT
>JBGPUH010000348.1:0-2968 GCA_041491025.1 Methylomirabilis sp. (SeqCode) | reverse complement strand
CGGACCTGCTGGAGTTAAAGGACATTCGAGGGGACCTGCATGCTCATACCAACTGGAGCGACGGCCACCACGACCTGGAGGCGCTGATCGAGGCCGCCGACCGGAAGGGGTACGAATACATCATCGTGTCAGATCACTCTCGATCCGCCACCGTCGCGGGCGGTCTCTCCGAGGGAAAACTGCTTGAGCAGGTCGGCAAGATCCGGGCGCTCAGCAAAAAGTACAAGAAGATCCGCATCCTGGCGGGCAGTGAATGTGACATCCTAGCCGACGGGACCCTGGACTACCCGGACCGGGTTCTCGCCCAGCTCGACATTGTGGTATGCGCGGTTCACTCCCGCTTCAAGCAAGACCGCGAAGGGATGACAGCCAGGATCGTCAAAGCCATCAGTAACCCATATGTCCATATCCTCGCCCATCCGACAGGACGTCTGATCGGTGAGCGCGATCCCTATGACGTGGACCTGGAGGCGGTCTTCGCCGCGGCCAAGCAACACGGTAAGGCGGTGGAGATCAATGCCCAGGTCTCTCGTCTCGACCTGAACGATCACCACGCGAGGCGGGCAAAGGAGCTGGGTGTCATGATCTCGATCAACACCGACACCCACTTCTTGGATCAGTTGGAAAACATGACGCTCGGCGTCGCCACTGCTCGTCGCGCCTGGATCGGCAAGTCAGACGTTATCAACACCATGCCGCTTGACAAATTGCTGTCCTGGGCTCATAAGCCCCGCCGCCACCTCTCCAAATAGCCGCGCGGTCATTGCGAGCGCAGCGAAGCAATCTCTCTTTGCAATACAACTTTCCCAACTTCCCTCGTCTTTTCCTTCTCCCCTGGTGGGAGAAGGCGAGGTTGAGGGGGGCGGGGTGAGAGGGGGATGTGCACGCTCACTCATTAGTGATTCAGGCTAATGGTCATTGCGAGCACCTTCACGGAGCCTGCACTGAGGCAAGCGAATGTGTTCAGTGTAAACTCCGCGAAGTAATCTCCCCTGGGATATGGCAAGTGTGGGCGTCCCGCATCCCCCTTGATAAAACATACTTGACAACACATTCATAGTATGTCATATATTGCCAGTCACTACACATTGGAGGACACAATGGCGCGTGTAAACGTGTTTATGAGCGATGAGCTTTTGAAGGCGGTGGACGCCGAGGCAAAGCAGGAGGAGATTAACCGCAGCGCCCTTCTGCAGAAGGCGGCCGAGACATATCTGCAGCAGGCCCGGCAACGACGGGAAGAGGCTGAGCGGCGTCGCAGGATGGAAGACGCATCCAAACGGATCGATGAATTGGCAGAGAGACTCGGGACCTGGGACCCCGTCCCGATTATCCGGCGGTTCCGCGATGCGCGACGCGGATCAGGTAGATGACGATCGCCGCGTATCACCGGGGATACGTCCTGGATGCTTCCGTCGCCGCCAAATGGTTTATGAGGCAGGGGGAGGCTGATCGTAGGCTAGCGCTGTCAATTCGGCAGCGGCACGTGGCGGGGCAGTGCCGGTTGATCCTGCCCGAGTTCGGGCTTCTGGAAATTGTGGATGCCATCCGCTATAGCCCCCGCGCAAAGGAGGCCGATGGCGCAGCCGCGCTAGAGCTACTTCATGACTTAAACCTGGAGGCTCACCCTCTCTCGTGGGACCTGTTACGAAAAGCCAATGCGATTGCCTGGGGTTATAAGATCGCTGTCTACGACGCCGTCTATGTGGCCCTGGCGGAACTGCTCGGGTTCCCGCTCCTCACCGCCGACGAGGCCCTTCTGAAAAAGATGAAGGGCCACAGCATCGTCCTCCGGCTGAGGGATCTGGCCGTCGAGAAGCCGCGGTGAGCGGATGAACGACACCTCGCCGGAGATTGAGCGAAAGTATCAGGAAATGCTGCTGCAACGTTCCGGGGAAGAACGCCTGAAGATGGGGTGCTCCATGCACGCGACCGCCCAAGCCCTGGTCCGGGCCTCAATATTGGAGAAGGATCCGGACGCCTCGCCTGCCATGCTGCGGCAGGCCCTCTTCCTCCGGTTCTACGGCCACGAATTCGATGCCGAGGCGCGCAAGAACATCCTCCTCTCGTTGGAAGGCGTCGCTGGGAAAAGTGATACAGCATTTCCCCGCTCGGATTAGGAGATCACCGTCAGGCCTAAGGCCTTGAAGTCTTCATCGAAGGAGAGGCAAGGAATGTTGTTCAGCAGCGTGGTCACGACGACGAAGGAGATCGCATCACAGAATGAGAGCCGCCGTGATCTCGCCTGCCGGCGAAACACCTGTTCCGCTTCCGCGAGGATCGCATCAGTGACCGGGACAAGGGAGAGCACGGATCTCACGGTGTCCAAGAATGTGATGGCAGCCTGAGGATGTAGGCGGTAGGTCAGCAACGTAAGGGTCTCGCTGACCACCTCCCATGTAGAGAACATGCGAATGTCCTCGGTGCGACACTCTTCGAGCAGTTCCCCGGCGCGATCGTAGTGGCGATCAGCTCGCGCGAGGGAGGCAAAGAAGAACCCTGTGTCGCAAAAGACGCGGTCAGAAGGAATCACCGGATGATGCCCCTAGAGCCGTACAGGTGTTCCTTGACGTGGCTGGAGACATCGCCCGATCGGGCTTTCAGACCTCTTCGAACCAGCTTCTTGCGGAGCGCGAGGAGTCTTCTGGCGGCTTCGCCTGGCTCAGGTTCAGGCTGGGCCGCCCGAAGCTCCGCCACAACATCGTCATGGACCGTGATCTGAACGTGTGTCCCCGCATCTTTTCGGACTTGGCGGACCAGTTCAGGCAGTCGCCGCCGGGCTTCGCTAATGGAGATCTTCATGGTCACCTCCCCTGAGATCTTTGATATAAATGTACAGACTTGTACAATATGAGTCAATATAAAAATGACCCCGGATGTCACAGCGGGCTGGTATAGCGACACTCAATAGACGAGGGGACTCGATGCCTTGTGTAGATTTGGGCTTCTTGCTAATGGGATCCAAGGT
>JBGPUH010000347.1:0-2968 GCA_041491025.1 Methylomirabilis sp. (SeqCode) | reverse complement strand
TTCACGCAGCCTATGTGGATGGGCGGTCAGGTTAGCCAGGAATTGTCCGGCGGGATCAGACTAGCAGGCAAAGACCTATAGAACAAATCGGAAATTACAATGATTTCTCGAAAGATTATTAGGAAGGCCGATGACCTCTAACTGTCGCTCTGCAGAGAGCCTGGAGTGCCTCTCGGAAGACGGCGGCGCACGCGTGTTGTGATCGGCGGTGTTGCGTTAGTCCGTGTTCTCATCGAGCCGGAACTCATCATCATGATCGGCACGATGACGTCGTGTCTGTTCCTCTCCTGGCACGAATCAGGGCTCCGACCGTGAACCTGGAAGTTGTGATCCCCGTCGTTCCCATGTACTCCACCTGGACGAAGCCCGCACTCTCTATCAACTCGAGCAGATCCCGAACTGGGATCGCGCCGCCGATTCAGTCAGACCACGCCTCAAGACTGCCCGCCATCTCGGCCGGGAGGTGTTCTCTCAACACAATGTCTGCACACTGGAGACGACCGCCGGGCCTAAGAACTCGGAAGATTTCACCGAAGCTCTCTTTCTTCAAGGGTGACAAATTCAAGACCCCATTGGAGATCACCACGTCGAAGGTGCAGTCAGCATAGGGAATTGCCTCCGCCTCCGCGACGCGCACCTCACCGTTGTGTACGCCTGCTCGTCTCAGGTTCGTCTGGGCCCGCTCGACCATTTCAGGAGTGAGGTCGATCCCGCAGATCTGCCCTGTTGCCCCGATGAGCCGGCTGGCGGCGATCAGATCGATTCCTGCCCCGCAGCCGACATCGAGGAGGGTCTCTCCTCGGTTGATCGAGCCCAGGGAAAACGGGTTGCCCACACCGCAAAAGGCTTCGAGCATTTCATCAGGCATTTCTCGCATGACTGAGGGATCGTATGCGAGGGCGAGAACTCCAGCCCTCCCAGTGGGGTATTGAAATTTACCCTCCGCAGAACAGGAGACCTCGGCGTACTTCTTGCGCACAGCATCCTGGATTGCTGTGACATTGAGTTCTTGGGCCACTCTTTCTCCCCTAACGACCATGAGAATGTGAGAATGGCAAACCCTGGCCGCCACCCCCAGAGCCTCACGTGTGGACTAGCGGCTCCGTCCAACGCGTTGGAACTCTTTTATACCACCTTCGGACTCGGGAGGCAATCAGGCGCAGTGCTCAGCCAAGCGAATAAGGGGGAGAGAAAATCGAGGATGGGGGCCCGCTCCGCTGAGCCGCTCGGTAGGTGGTAGGGGTTACGGCGGACAACTATTTGAACACAAAGCGAAAAGCCCGCGGGAGTCCTTTAGACTATGACATTTGCTCGACCGCCGGTCCTCAAAGTGAATTGAATGAGTTAGCCGATCAGAGCCGACGCGCCCTGGTCGGCTATTTTGTTGTACCCGACATCCCCACCGAATTGACCAAGAGTCTTGGAGGAGCCTCACAACAGAAGGCGTCACAGCAGCAGGACATCCAGAAAGGTGAAGCAGAACAGGGCAATGCTGAGGATGCCGTTCGCGGTGAAAAAAGCTGCGTCAAGTCGCTTCAGCCCATATCGGATCAGGAGGAGATGCTCGTACAGGAGGAGGCCTGCTGCCAGAATGACGCCTGCAGCGTAGAAGTAGCGCAGGTCCGTGAGAGGCATCAGGGAGAGGAGCAGGAGGATGGTCAGCGCATGGAAGGTGCGGGAAATGGCCATGCTGCCCGCGGCCCCAAAGCGGGCCGGGATTGAATGAAGCCCGGCGGTGCGGTCGAAGTCGATGTCAGCGAGCGCGTAGAGGATATCAAAGCCAGCCACCCAGAGGAGGACGGCCAACCCGAGAACCGCAGGGGCCGCCGCCACCCGGCCTGTCACGGCGATCCATGCGCCGAGAGGTGCAAGCGCCAGGGCGAGACCCAGGATCAGGTGGGAGAGAGCGGTGAAGCGCTTGGTGTAGGGATACAGGATCAGGACAGCCAGCGCAAAGGGTGCCAACTTCAGACAAAGGGGATTCAGCCGCGAGGCGGCAAAGAGGAAGAGCGCGAAGGAGGCGATGGTGAAAAGGATCACTTCCCCACGCCGGACGAGTCCCTTCGGCAACGCGCGCTCCCGCGTCCGAGGGTTGCGGGCATCGAGCTCCTGATCGGCGAGACGGTTCATCGCCATAGCCCCGCTCCTTGCGCCCACCATGGCCAACACAATCCAGAGGAGTGTCGGCCACGCCGGGATCCCCCGAGCCGCCAGAATTGCGCCCATGAAGGCAAAGGGAAGCGCGAAAACGGTGTGAGGGAACTTGATCAGCTCGAGGAACAGGCCTGTCTTCCGAATAACCGGCCGGAGGACGTTCACCCCAACTTCTTCCCAACATGCAGTGTGACGATCCCGGCAGTCAGGGTGCGGCAGCAGACATCGTGGAAGCCCACTTCCTCCATCAGTCTGCCGAGCTCCCGGGGAGAGGCAAAGACGGACACGGAGGCCGGAAGATAACTGTAGGCCGCCCGATCCCCCGAGATCAGGCCGCCCAGCCATGGCAGCACCCGCTGGAAATACAAGCGGTAGAGCCGCCCGAAGAGCGCCCCCTTGGGCATGGCGAACTCCAGGATGATCCCCCGGCCTCCAGGCCGTAGCACTCGGTTCAGCTCGGCCAGCCCCCTCTTGCGATCCACCAAATTGCGGATGCCGAAGGCGACGGTGGCTGCATCGAAGATGTTGGAGTCGAATGGGAGGGCCTCGGCCGACCCTGCTTGCAGCCGGATGCGCTCTGTCAGGCCCGCCCGGGCGACCTTCCTCGCCGCCAAACGAATCATGGGCAGACAGAAATCCACTCCCACAATGGATTTGGCAGAAGGAAATTGTTTGGCCAATTCGAGGGCGACGTCGGCGGTTCCGGTGCACACATCCACCGCCAGCCCACCCGCAGGGAGTTGGGCCTGAGCCACCGCCTCCCGTCGCCAGTAGCGGTCCCGACCGGCACTCAGGAGGCGATTGAGGAGATCGT
>JBGPUH010000346.1:0-2972 GCA_041491025.1 Methylomirabilis sp. (SeqCode) | reverse complement strand
CATGGCAATCGTACTGATCGTGGCCGGCCTCCTGGGAGTGATGTATGGCAAGTTCAGCTACACCAAGGAGACCCACGACGTCAAACTGGGCCCGCTCGAGCTGTCGGTCAAGGACAAGCAAACGGTCAACGTCCCGGTCTGGGCGGGCGTGGGGGCGATCGTGGTGGGCGGGCTCCTGCTTCTTGTGCGCACGATGGGCTAGCTCCTGCATGAGCCGCCTAACCCCTCGTTGTTGCGGACTCGCTTCGCTCGCCGCTGAACTCGACCGTTAGGCGGCAGTGGGCCGTTGGGTATATGATTCGGATCGCGCCAGGTTACGGCAGGAGGAGGAGCAAGAATGCTCGAGACCATCGCGATTATCTTGATTGTCCTCTGGCTACTAGGGTTGGTCTCCTCATACACACTGGGTGGATTCATTCACGTTCTCGTGGTCATCGCGGTCGTGGTGATCCTGATTCGTGTCATTCAAGGTCGAAGGCCCCTGTAGCGACCCTAGCATGCTTCTCTGCAGCGGGGCACTGGGCGGAGCGGTCCGGCTGCTCGCGGTCCCGGTTGTTCGAGTCCCTCCCTGGCGCGCCACCCGCGGTGGGGTTCCGCTCGTGATCCTGCCCGAGATCATCCCGGTCCAGTGGTGGCAGAACCTCCTTCACAACCAGCGGGCGCTGCTTATTCAGGCGGCGCTCCTCTTCAAGCCCGGCGTGATCGTCTCGGCCATGTCGTATCACCTGGAGCGATAAGGAGGATAAACCAGATGGTCCACATGCTCCTGAGTCAGGCCCTGGTTGTTGGGGCGCTCTTCGTCTACGCGAGCTTCTTTGAATGGACCCTGCACCGGTTCGTGATGCACCGAGTCTTGTTGATCTCGTATCCTTACCGGAGCCATACGCTGACCCACCATCGGGACTTTCGCAGCGATGCCAGTTATCACCTGCGCCCCAACCAGAGCTATGAAAGCTTGACGTTCGCCTGGTGGAACGCCCCGCTCCTGATTGCGTTGCAGGTCCCGGTGTTGTGGGGCGTCGAGAAACTGAGCGGCGTGCCGGTGCTGTGGGCTGGTGTGGCGACCTTCGGCCTCTACTATTTTCTCTATGAGTACAGCCACTGGTGCATGCACGTGCGGAAGAAGCGGTGGATCGAAAGGACCAAGGTCTTCCAGTGGTTGGATGCTCACCATCGCGGGCACCACCGGATGCACGTGAAGAACCTCAACGTGGTCTTCCCACTTGCGGACTACGTCTTTCGGACGCGCCATCACTTCGAGTGGGAACGTGAGGAGGGGAGCCTCTGTCCCGCCGACGATCCTTCCGGACATCGCGGCTGAGAATGAAGGGGAGAGGTACCGGACACCAATTAGGGGCTAAGTGCGTGATTTCTCGTGATGAGTTTGCCAATTCTCTAGGTGCGGCGCGCTGGGAGCTTGCGTCGTGAAGCCCTATCCCGTAGCGCAGGACCTCCTGCGCCCGGTGCAGCGGGTCGCCATGCCCCGGGCGCTGCGGCTCTACGCCCCTGGGGGCACGGTGCATGTGGTAGCCCGGTGCAATAGCCGGGATTTCTTCTTCACGACGCCGGAGGATTTCGAAGCGATGCTGTCAACCCTCCGGGGGATGATCCGGACCTATGAGGTCACGCTGTACGCCTACACGCTGATGTCAAACCACGTGCACATACTCCTCCAGGTGCCCAAGCTGGACGCCCTCGGCCGCCCCCTCCGCTGGTTCATCACTGAAAGCGCCAGAACGTTCCATCGAGCCCGGGGCCGTCTGGGCCACTTCTAGGAGCGACGCTTTCGGGCCTGTCTGGTGGAAGAGCACGCCTACGCCCTGGCCGCGCGCTCCGGTACCTGGACAGGAACCCTGTGCGTGCGGGCCTCGTGGACGATCCCCCGGCCTATCCCTGGTCGAGCTGCGCCGCCTATGCGCTCGGGACGCCTAATCGGCTGAGAAGCTTCCATCCCAGCTACCTGGCGCTGAGTCCCTATGCAAAGGTTCGCCAGCGGCACTACCGCGCGCTACTGGCCCCGAGCGAGGATCCCCGGACGGATGGTTGGGATCCCTGCTGGACGAGTCAGCGCGCCGTGGGCGCCGAAGAGGGGCAGTCCAAAGCCGCCACCCTGGTTGCGCTCAGGTTCGTTGAAACTTCGCTTCTAAGAAGGAGACCTCACACTTGAAGGTGAGCAGCAAGACCATTCGCGGGACCTGGCTCCATTTGAGGGCGCGTCTCCGCGGAAACGGCTTGGCACACAAGTACGCCGGCGACGAGCCACCGCTGCGATCGGAACTGTTCAGCAGCGACCAGATGGAGCAGCATGGCAAGACCCTGGCGGGCTCGCACACGTTGGGTCTGGGACGTGCTCCGGACCGGCTTCTGACGAGGCTGGCTGAGAATGAAGGTGTCCTGATTGGAGCCTGCAATCTGCTGACGACGGCGGTCAAGGCGAACCGCCGGATTGCGCCGGCCGGGGAATGGCTGCTCGACAACTTCTATCTGATCGAAGAACAAATCCGCACGGCCAAGCGACACTTGCCAAAGGGGTACAGCCGGGAACTGCCGCGCTTGCTGAACGGCCCATCGGCTGGACTTCCGCGCGTGTATGACATCGCGCTGGAGACGATCTCGCACGGCGATGGACGGGTGGATCCGGAAAGCCTCAGCAGTTTCGTAGCAGCCTACCAGACGGTGACCGCCCTGACGTTGGGCGAATTGTGGGCGATCCCTATCATGCTGCGCCTGGCACTGATCGAGAATCTCCGACGCGTTGGAGCCCGGATCGCCGCCGACAGGATCGACCGAAACCGCGCCGACTATTGGGCGGACCAGATGACGGAGATCGCCGAGAAGGACCCGAAGAGCCTGATTTTGGTGATCGCGGACATGGCGCGGTCGAGCCCGCCGATGGTGAGTTCGTTTGTTGCCGAATTTGCGCGGCGGTTGCAGGGACAGAGCCCCGCTTTGGCATTGCCGCTCACCTGGAT
>JBGPUH010000345.1:0-2982 GCA_041491025.1 Methylomirabilis sp. (SeqCode) | reverse complement strand
TGGACTGAAGACCATGCTCCAGAACATGTCGCCGCCGCAGTTGCACTGACCGGCCTTCTTACTCGTCTGTGCCTTGTTGCGGCTGGCGAGCTTGGCGCCTTTCGTCTCCTCCGCCATATCGGTTTCTCCCTCCTTTCACATTAGAATTCGCGATCTTCACCATTTCGGACCCACGCGACAGCCCCAGCACACACAAATATTCCCGTCGCCCTGCAGGCGAAAAAACCCTCAGCCTGTTTTTAGGGATTTGAATTGGGCTTGTTCGGCAATACCGAAGGAAGAGCCTGGTGAGCTAACAGCTTCGGTGGGCCGTGGTGATCCGAAGGGTCATTGTAAGGATTGTGAAATTAATGTCAAGCAAAATCTTTCTAGCGGGAGAACAGTAAAGGCTCATAGTATCCACCCTCTGAATTCGTCAACGCTCTACGAGAGACAGGAATCTCCCACAGTTGTTGAGGAGAACGGGCCCAAGGCGGGAACGAGTCTAAGGTTGATGATGGAGGACCATGCTAAAGAAACCCAGGATCAGTAGCTCTTCCAAGGCGAGAAGAAATCAGTTGATTGGAGTGGCAAGCAAGTCCCCGCGACACGACACTCACCTGCCACGCACCCCAGGCCGGACTAGCCATCTCGATGCCCGCGTTTCGGGCGAGGTGGACGTGGTCGCCTGGCGGACCATGAACTCACGTGTCGAGGCCCGACGCCATCCCGGCAGTCACGTCACGCAGCGTCCCCAGCCGCTTGAGCTCCGGCCGCGTGTAGGGTGCCTTCGGGGCAGGAATCGTTCGTTCGTCGCGCTCGTTCTGAGCTTTCATCGGATCATCATGTGGATGTGTCAGGTCGCTCAACCCTCTTCTACTCCGCATCCCGCATTTCAGCTAGGTCAACGCTCGCCTGAGCGGTCACATCGCGGAGCGTTCCCACTCGCTTCAGCTCCGGCCGCGTGTAAGGAGCTTTTGCCTTCGGTTCGGCGATTTCGGCTCGCTTATCTTGAGACTCCATCCGATCACATTCCCTTCAAAAACAGGTGACTCGATAAAAGGCAAGGATCGAATACGCTGTGTGGAAGCATATGAATTGACGGGCCTCCTGTCAAGCCATTTTCCGGACCGTCCGCCAGGGTTGCGGAAATTGCCAACACATTTTTTTCACAGACCCTCTCAGTGCGTGCGATCGGCAAGGCCGGCGAGCCGATGGCAGAGGTCGAGGACCGGCTCCTGAGCGAATGAGCAGAAGAGGACGACGAGGCGCTCCTGCGCGCCAGAAATAAGAACGAGATCCCGGATCAGGTCGAAGGAATCTCCACACACCTTAATACTGCTCTCTGGAAGGCCGGCTTCCATCGCGCCGGCCTTGAGGATGGACGAGATCTCCCCGGGCAGTCGGCCCCGCTGGTACCTCAACCGTGGCTCCCGTATGACGATCTCGTCGCAGACAGACGAGGCGATGCCCGCGAGGTCGCGCATGTAGTCATTCGAGTGGGTCCCGATTCCCGTGATGACCCCGACGATTCGCCTCACCGGGAAGGGCCGACGGTCTCGGATATGGGCCAGGGCCTCGGCATCGCGCCGATAGCTGTCCCTGTTGCTCCCGGCCAGCAGCACGACCCGTCCGCCTGGCACCTCAAATAGATTGAAGCGTCCAGGATTATCGTCCGGGCAAGACCCGAAAGACAATAGGCTGCTCAAGAGCGACTCCTGCGAAACGGGGAGCAGCGGGCGGATCGCTTCAGAGGCGGCAATTGCGGCCAGCAGGTTATAGGCGTTGTACCAGACCAGACCATCAAAGAGCAAGGGCGCACCAGAGAGCTCGGCGAGCGGTTCAGCGCGTTCTTCTACTTCTTTCACCACCGTCCCTTCCACATACCGGTACAGAATCGCCCCAAGGCCGCCCGCATCAGGAACTCGACTCCGGGTGACGCTTATATAGGCAACCCTGGCTAAGTGGGGTGGAGAAACCGAGGCCAGAAGCGTGTCATCTGCATTCAGGACGATGGTTCCCCCAGGACGAACCCTCCCTGCCAGGCGCCACTTGAGCGCAAGCATCTCCTGGAGCGATTCGATCCCGAGCTCTCCAAGATGGCCATCGGTGATGTTGGTGAAGATGGCGACATCGCACCGAGGGAAGCCAAACCCATAACGCAGAATGCCGCCGTGAGCGGTTTCAAGCACCAGGACGTCCGCCCCCCCGGCGCGATAGGCCAGGAGGGGTCCATCCGCACCGGCATATGACTGGGGGATCACGCAGTCGCCACTCACATAGATCCCTCCACTGCACGCCGTTCCAACTCGGTATCCGGCATCTTTCAAGATCCTGGAGAGCAATCGGGTGGTGGTGGTCTTTCCCTTGGTTCCGGTGATGGCGATGATCGGTCCCTTGAACCCGCGAAGGGCCCACCGCGATCGAGCGGTTAGCGCCCACCACTTGAGATCCGAGATGGAGTCTCGCAGCTTCCTAAGCTTATGCGGCGATCGGGGGAATGCCTGGAGCCGCCTTGCAATCGAGATGCTCAGAATGCCCATCGGTCCCCTCTTTTCACATCACAGCTAGCGCGCCCCCGGTATGCAGTTTCCGACCCGCAACAAGGCCGGTCAGATGGCGATGCGCTTGCCGGACCAGCACACGTACTATCAGGGACCTCCTGGAGAATGGTGCCTCAGATACGGAACAGGCGACGGGCGTTCTCTGTGGTGAGGCGACCGAGCTCATCAAGAGGCATTCCCAGAAGGCCGGCAACCTCGTGTGCGGTGTGGAGGAGATGGGCCGACTCGTTCCGCTGACCACGGACGGCTTGGGGTGGCAGATAGGGGCAGTCAGTCTCCAGGACGAGGCGATCGAGCTTGGCCTTGCGCACGACCTCGCGGAGGAGCTCGTTCTTGGGATAGGTCACGGGCCCGGCGATTGAGGTGTAGTAGCCTCTCGCCCACGCTTCCTCCGCGAGATGCACGTCACCCGAGAAGCAGTGCAGGACGACGATCTCGG
>JBGPUH010000344.1:0-2995 GCA_041491025.1 Methylomirabilis sp. (SeqCode) | reverse complement strand
GATTCTTATGTTTCGCTCTCACAGCTTTAGACTATGAACTCTGAACCCTGAACAATGAACTCTATGCTACTTGGTATGAGGCATCTGCCCTTGAGGCAGCGTCTTCTTGGCGGGTGGCGCTGGTGTCACCGGGGCGTTGGCTGGGGGCGCAGGCGCCGGGGCGGCTTGTTTGGCCCGCTCCTCTGTGATAACCGACGAACTACCCCTGTGCCCTGCATAGATGGCCAAAATGAGCGACGAAACCATGAAGAGAATTGCCACCGCCGTTGTCAGCTTGGTCAAGAAGGTCGCGGCACCGCGGCCACCGAAAACGGTCTGGCTAGAGCCGCCACCAAAGGCGGCGCCGATATCGGCACCCTTGCCGCTCTGAAGGAGAACAACCAGTACAAGGATCACTGCGATAAGCAGGTGTAGCACTGAGAGAGCAACGAACATGCATACCTCCTAAGGACGTTCATGGTTCATAGTTCAGAGTTCGTAGTTCAGAGTGTGATCGTCAGATTTGCCAGTCCTGAACTATGAACTGTGAACGCTGAACTGTCAACTCATGGCGGCTTTTACGATCAAAGCAAACGAATCAGCTTGTAGGCTGGCCCCGCCGACCAAGGCGCCGTCGATCTCCGATCGTTGGAGGAGCTCCTTGGCATTCTCGGGCTTGACGCTTCCCCCATAGAGGATTCGGACACCCTGCGCGACATCCACGCCAACAAGGCCAGCGACGGTCTTCCGGACATGGGCGTGCATCTCCTCGGCCTGGTCCGGCGTGGCCGTTCTTCCCGTACCGATGGCCCAGACCGGCTCATAAGCGAGGGTGAGCGCTCGAACCTGCCCTGGAGCCAATCCCGACAGCGCCCCCTTCACCTGGGCTTCCACAACATGGTGGGCGCGCCCGGTTTCTCGCTCTGAAAGTGTCTCTCCAGCACAGATGATTGGTGTGAGGCCGCTACCCAGGGCAGCCAGGCTTTTCTCGTTGACGTTCTCATCGGTTTCCCCGAAATACTGACGGCGCTCGGAGTGGCCGACGATGACATAGCGACACCCAAGATCCCGGAGCATCTCTGCTGACACCTCGCCCGTATAGGCTCCTTCCTTCGCCCAATGCAGATCCTGCGCGCCCAAGCCGACTCTCGACCCAGCGATGATGACCTGACCGACTGCCGCAAGCGCAGTGAATGGAGGGCAGATGACCACTTCGCTCCCATCCGGAGGGGGGAGTGATTTCACCACTGCCCTCGCCAGGAGAACAGCCTCGGAGGCTGTCTTATACATTTTCCAGTTGCCTGCTATCAGCGGTATCCGCACGGCCAGCTCCTAGAGGGTCTCGAACTATTCCTTCTCTCACGTTGCAGAGAACTCTGCCGATCCAAGAAACGAGCATAGCAAGGCGCGGCCCAGGGGGCCGACCGAGGCGTACATTGTCAGGTACGTCGCAGGGAGTGCCCTCGGGGCCAGCAACGCCGCTAGGCGAAGTTTATCGGAACGGCACCTAGCGCTTGTCGGTGAGCGCGGCAATCCCCGGTAGCTCCTTCCCCTCCAGAAACTCCAGGGATGCGCCGCCGCCAGTCGAGATGTGGGTCATCTTGTCCGCAACCCCGGCCTGTGCGACTGCGGCTGCTGTGTCGCCGCCACCGATGACCGAATGGGCACCTGAGGCCGCCACGGCCTTGGCAAGGCCGAACGTGCCCTCGCGGAAGGGGGGAAGCTCAAAAACGCCCATCGGCCCATTCCAGAGAATCGTCTTAGCCTGCCCGATCTCTTGAGCGAACCGGCTGAGCGTCACGGGCCCGATGTCGAGCCCCATCCAGCCGCTCGGGATCGTTCCCTCGACCCGCTTCGTCGGCGCACCCGCATCGACCCGCTCGGCAATGACGTGGTCGGTCGGCAGGTGAATGGCAACCTTCGAGCGTCTGGCTCGCTCCATCGTCTCTCCTGCCACCGTTAGCCGATCGGCCTCTACAAGGGAGCTGCCCACCTCCTGCCCCTGGAACTTCAGGAAGGTATAGGCCATTCCCCCACCGATCAGAAAGATGTCCACCTTCGATAGTAGGTTGGCCAGAACAGCGATCTTGTCCGACACCTTGGCCCCGCCCAGGATCGTCACGAAGGGCCGCTTCGGCGAATCGAGCAGCGCCCCCAGGTGTTGGAGCTCCGTCCGCATGAGGAAGCCGCACGCCGCCTGCTTGACGAACCTCGTCACACCGACGGTAGAAGCGTGAGCACGGTGGGCAGCCCCGAACGCGTCGTTGACATACAGGTCGCAGAGGTCCGCCAATGCCCTGGCAAAGGTCTCGTCGTTCTTCTCCTCCTCTGGATGAAAGCGGCAGTTTTCCAGCATCAGCACCTGTCCCGCGTCCATCCGCTCGATGCGAGCCTTGACATCCGGCCCCACGCAATCTTCGGCCATTTCCACCGGACGTCGCAGCAGCTCTGACAGCCGCACCGCCACCGGCCTTAGGCTGAATTTCGAGGAGGGGCCACCCTTGGGCCGGCCAAGGTGAGAGATCAGAAGAACCTTGGCGCCCTGCCCCACCGCGTAGTTGATCGTGGGAAGCGCGCCGCGGATGCGGATGTCGTCGGTGATCGTTCCCTGGTCGTCGAGCGGGACGTTGAAATCGACCCGTATGAGGAGCCGCTTCCCCTTCAGTTCCAACTCGTCAATGCACAGTTTCATGCTTCTCCATGATACAGATTCCAAGTTTCAAGTGCCAAGTCCCGAGTTGAAGAAAGTTCCGAGTTCCAGGTGCCAAGCCCTACGTCGAAGTTTCTGATAAGTTGATATCGGTATCCAACTCGAAACCCGGAACCTGGAACCTGGAACTGCGAAGCGGAACTCGGAACTGAAGTTTATCGCTGTGCGATAAACTTCACGAGATCGCGAACCCGGCAGGAGTAGCCCCACTCGTTGTCGTACCAGGACAGGATCTTGACGAGGGTGCCATCCACCACGGATGTCGAAAGGCCGTCAACGATCGAGGAGAGGGGGTTTCCGTTGAAG
>JBGPUH010000343.1:0-2996 GCA_041491025.1 Methylomirabilis sp. (SeqCode) | reverse complement strand
GTTCCCCAGGCACATCTGCATGATCAGCGCCCAGACCACGAACATCCAACGATTTGGAAGACCCTCTTCCGCCATTTTCACCCCTCCCCCTTATGATTAACTGCTTGAAAAGGATATCACCCGCTTGAGGCAGATCGACCCATTCCCACCCGATGCGGTCATCGACTGTCTAGAACTCTTCTCGGCATCACCCCCCAACTACAAAACTCCGCGCCCGGCGGACTGTTTCTATCAGACTCCTGAGAGGTGTGTCAAGTGAAATTTATAAACATGTTTTAATCTCAGATGTTAGAGTGAGTCGGAGCTTATCTACAATGAAGACGGCGGCGGCTCTCAGATCCTCCCTTCCTGGCTAGAAAGAGCCAGTAAAGAGCAAGGTCCACAATGCCCCATTCCATAACGGCACTTTAAAATCCTGTTTGATTTTGGTTCGGAAGGAGGCTCCGACTAGCGCGAAGATTACGGCGACAAGCTCGTAGGATGCGAGCCCTTCCTCAACAATGAAACCATCGACGGGCACAAAGACCATGGCTGCGCGTTGAAGGGGCGGCCATTTCGTGATACTGTCTGTGGCACTTCCAGCAGGGCAGTTCCAGAAGGAGGAAAGCGTGAAGCTCCATCTTGGTGGCACCCCGGGCATTCTTATCGCGGCCAGGGCCTTCCATCGGCTAAAGCTCCTGCTGAGGCTCTGTCCGGCCGAGATTGCCGGCCTGGGCTCTGTCACAGAGCACCCGAAAGGCTTCCTCATCCAGGATGTCTTTGTCCTCCCCCAGCGCGTCACCGATTGCGACGCGGAACTGGACCCCGAAGCCCTCTTTGGCTTTCTCGCCCGGTTCGTGGCGGACGGAGGCGACCCGTCGTCCATTCAATTGTGGTGGCACAGCCATGGCGACGGCGAGGTCTATTGGAGCGAGACCGACCTTGAGACGATCGAGCGCTTTCCCGGAGCACGGGTGATCTCTGTCGTGGGAAATCGTCAGGGCGAGTTGCTCTGCCGGCTGGACCTCTTCGCTCCCCGACGCGAGCGGATCGAGGGCCTTCCCCTCGTTAAGGAGGCCAGCGGAGAGGCGCCGTTGGAACTCGAATCCATCCGCCAGGAGGTCCTGGCCGAGATCAAGACGAAGGTCAGACTGCGCCTTCCAATGGAACCCCTCATCGACCATGAAGGGGTGGTCGGCTTTATTTCATATGCGGGCTATGAGGTTCCGGTAGAGCCGAGCGAGGAGGGAGTCCCGGAGGCTGGGGAGCCCGCCGGGGGGGCAACCAGCGATCGCTGAGGGCTCACCGCAGTGACCGGCGGTCCAGGGTTCGGTATTGAATCGCCTCGGCGAGGTGGTCGGTGCGGATTGCCTCGTGGCCCTCGAGGTCGGCGATGGTGCGAGCGACTTTGAGGATCCGGTCATGGGCCCTGGCCGACAGCCCTAGCCGCTCGATCGCGGTCTCGAGGAGCCGCTGCCCGTCCGGCCCGATCGAGCAGGCTCGCCGGAGCTGCTTGGTGCCCATCTGGGCGTTGCAGAAGGTCCGAGTCCGCCTGAACCGGTCATGCTGGAGGGCCCGAGCCCGCTTCACCCGCTCCCGCACCGTCTCGGAGCTTTCCCCCTGCGTCTCCGCCGCAAGCTCCCGATAGCGCAACGACGGGACATCGACATGCAGGTCGATCCGGTCGAGGAGAGGCCCCGAGATCCGGGACCGGTACCGCTCGATTTGCGGCGGGGTACAGGTGCACTCGCGCTGCGGGTCGGTGAAATAGCCACAGGGGCAGGGGTTCATGGCGGCGGCCAGCATGAACCTTGCCGGGAAGGTCACAGAGGCCGCGGCACGGGAGATGGTCACGACCCCGTCCTCAAGTGGCTGACGCAGCACCTCCAGGACGCTCCGCTTGAACTCCGGGAACTCATCCAGGAAGAGCACGCCGTGGTGGGCCAGGCTCACCTCCCCCGGGCGTGGAATGGTTCCGCCTCCAATCAGGCCCGCATCCGAGATGGTGTGGTGAGGCGCCCGGAAAGGCCGCGTCGCGATCAGGGCAGCGCGACCCGGCAGCAGGCCACAGATGGAGTGAAGCTTGGTCACCTCGATTGCTTCCTCCAGGACCAGATCCGGCAGGATAGTGGGAAGGCGCTTTGCCAGCATCGTCTTACCGGACCCGGGTGGCCCGATCAGTAAGATGTTGTGGCCGCCCGCGGCCGCCACCTCCAGCGCACGTTTCGCGTGGGCCTGCCCTTTCACATCGGTCAAATCGACCGGATACTGGGTATGCTGAGCGAAGACCTCCTGGAGGTCGATTCGCGTGGGAGACACTTCCTGAGCGGCGTTCAGGAATTCCACAACCTGCGGGAGCGTCTCCACCCCGAAGATCTGAATCCCTTGCACGACGGCCGCTTCCGGGGCATTCTCCGCCGGCACAATCATCCCCACAAGCCCGGCCTGAGCGGCCGAGACCGCCATCGGCAGGGCGCCCCTGATCGAGCGGATGCCGCCGTCCAGCGACAATTCACCGAGGATCACATGATTCTTCAGGCGCCCCGGCCGGATGAGACCGATCGCCGCCAGGATTCCGCAGGCCATCGGGAGATCGAAGCACGCCCCCTCCTTCTTGATGTCGGCCGGGGCCAGATTGACCGTGATCCTCCGCGACGGAAACTCGAAGCCGGAGTTCTTGATAGCTGCCTTCACCCGATCCCGGCTTTCCTTGACAGAGGTATCGGGCAGGCCGACAGTGTTGAAGGAAGGGAGGCCCATGCCGATATCCACCTCCACCTCGACAAGGTAGGCATCCACCCCCAGGACAGCGCTCGACAGCACCTTGGCCAGCATCGTGACGCCTCGGGCCTTACGCGCCGCTGCGACGTGGAACAGGGTTCCACGTTCCATGTACCAAGTTCCAGGTTAAGAACCTGGCACCTGGAACCCGGAACCTGGAACAGCGAAGCCGCACTTCGCACCCTTTATGGTGGAGGTTCACCGAGGCCTCGCTTGCCGTATTGATGCGGCTTCCC
>JBGPUH010000342.1:0-3001 GCA_041491025.1 Methylomirabilis sp. (SeqCode) | reverse complement strand
TGACCCCCTCGCGTCTTGGCGAGCTGGTTGAGCGCGCGAAAGAGGGATTCGGCTGACTCGAGGTCCAGTGGAAACTCCCATCGGCGAAGTAGCGGCTCTCCCCGCCGGACGCGATCCCTCAAGAGGCCATTATCCAGCGCATCAATGTCGATCCGGACAAGCACCTGATGCTGGGCAAGCAGGAGGCGCTCATAAAAGGTGAGCAGCTCTTCAAGCTCCGGCTTCCGCCGCTTGAGCCCAGCTAGGGATTCACCAACGGTTTCCCACTGGCGTCCTCGCAGCATATCCGCTCCAATGAAAAAGGCTTGCTCCCGCGCCGCTGACCCAGCGCGAGAGCAAGCCTTGAATCCGATTCACTGCAAAGGGGTGGCTTTCAGATCCTCCTACATCCTACAACTGGCCTGCCATGATGACGACGTATCGGAGCAGGAAGCCACCGATCAGCACCAGCACAGACGCGATGGCCAGCGTGCCGCCCGCGGTCCGTTCCTTACCGTCACCAGCCTTGACGAAGCCCAGCCCGAGGGGGACGATCAGGCCCAGTGCGACCAGCCCTCCCCAGAAGGGAAGTGCAAACCTGCCCTTGACCAGGGGATCGGCCGACGAGCCCAGCGTCACGACGAGCGCGACGAGAAGGACCAGCTCCACCACCATGGCAAAGGTATCGGCCTTCTTGAGTTTGGCCCAGCTTTCCCCGAGGTTCGCGCCTTTGAAATAGCTGATCACGGCGATCGAGGCCAGACCAGTGGAGGCGCCGGAGGCCAGGAACAGGGCCCCCATCAACCGTGCGTCCCGCCAGATCGGCTGGGCGGTGTTGGACAGGAGCACGCCGGTGTAGGCGGCGAGGAAAAACCCGAACCAGCTTCCGAACTTCGCAATGTGGCGCCGCAGGGCGAGTCGCCCCTCGGAGTCGCCAAGCGAGAGCAGAGCGCAGATAAAGCTGAAGGCCCCGAACACGCCGATCGCCCACGCGCCGATCGACATCGGGTTCCAAAACTTCAGGATCCGCATCATATTCAGGAAGCGGGAAGGCGTGCCAAGGTCGAGGACCAGGAGAATCCCGCAGATCATCACGAGGGGAAGGGCGATGAGGTATCCCACCGTGGCGATCTCTCGGTCTCGACGGCCGCCGAAGTTATCGGCGATGGCCGCTGCAAAATAGGCGCCTCCGGCGATCCCTCCCAGGAAGAAGTACCAGACGATATACATCTCCCATTCTGGCGCTCGCACCATGGCTTATTCCTCCCCTCTGCCTTCGCCGTTGCCGCCCCGCTCTCGGAAGGCCACCAGGAGGCCTGCGCCGAGCAGCAACGCCGACCCGATGCTGAAGGCCGAGTCGGTCTTGACATTGCGCTGCGGCAGCTTGGGGTCTTCCGGCAAGCCGTAGTTCGATGGCTTATCCAGCAACAGGAAAAAGGCATTCAGGCCACCCAGAGGGCCCTTCTCGTCCACCCCGTACAGGTTGGCTTCCTTTTCGCCATGGGCCTTCAGCTCCGCCAGCCGTTTCTTCGCCCGGACCACCAGCTCCTCCCGTTCGCCGAACTGGATCGACTGGGTGGGGCAGGTCTTAGCACAGGCGGTCGGCATATCGTTATGGATCCGGTCATTGCAGAAGGTGCACTTGTTGACTCGACCGGTATCGTAGTTGAAGGCGATGACGCCAAAGGGGCAGGACGACACGCAGTTGCGGCAGCCGTTGCAGACATCCTGGTTCACGTTGACGGTCCCGAACTGGGTCCGGTAAATGGCTCCCGTGGGGCAGGCCTCCAGGCACCCGGCCTGAGCGCAATGCTTGCACACGTCGCTCATCATGAGGAACTTCAGGCGTCCGTCATCGGCCCTCTTCTCTTTGAAGCGGACCAGGCGCCAGGTCTTGTCGGTGAAGTGTTCGTGGTTCTGATAGGTCCCGGTCCATTCCGGCTTCTCCATGGGGAGCTGGTTCCACTGCTTGCAGGCCACTTGACAGGCCCGGCAGCCGGTGCAAACCGAGGTGTCGGTGAACATTGCGAGGGTCTTTGCCATGTTAGACCACCCCCTTTCGGACGTCACAGACGAACGCTTTCGTCTCCTGGATGAACACGTTGGGATCCCCCACGGTCGCGGAGAGGTCGTTCGTGACGTCGCCCTTGCTGATCCCATTGTAGCCCCAGTGCCAGGGGATGCCGATCTGATGCACCTTCTTGCCATCAATGGTAAACGGCTGGAATCGCTCGGTCACCATCGCCTTCACGTGGATCTTTCCTCGCGGCGTGATGATGGTACAGACTTCGCCATTCTTGATGCCCTTCTCCGACGCCAGTTGGTGAGAGACCTCGAAGAAGTGGGACTCGAACAGCTCGGCCAACACCGGCAGGTACCGCGACATGACCCCGGAGAGATGGTGCTCTGTGAGGCGGTACGTTGTCACAACGATCGGATACTCCTTGGAACCCACAGGCGCAAGTTCGTTCATCCGCTCCAGGTGCTTATCCTTCCATATCCTGGCCACCGGGTTATTTTGAGTCTTGGAAAGCAGGTTGCGCTGCGGCGATTCGATCGGCTCATAGTGCTCTGGGAACGGCCCATCGATCAGAGGGCCGAAGAGGCCGCCTTTGCCGTCCGCGCGCATGATGAATGGATTGTCGCCGCCTTTGGCGTCGGGGGCCAGATCAGCCTTGAAGTCGGGGACATCGTTCCCGACCCACTTCTTTTGATCCTGATCCCACCAGATGAGCTTTTTCTTTTCGCTCCAAGGCTTGCCAGTGAGATCTGCCGAGGCCCGGTTGTAGAGGATGCGGCGGTTGGCCGGCCAGGCGAAGCCCCAATCGTGTGCCAGGAAATCCTCTTTGGTGGCAGGCTTTCGGGAGGCGGCCTTGTTCACCCCCTCCTCGGGATAGACACCGGTGTAGATCCAGATCCCAGACGCCGTGGCCCCGTCATCGGTCAGGTGGATGAAGGCCTTGACTGGCTGGCCCTTCTTGTAGACGAGCTTCCCCTCCTTATCGAGGATATCCCTGGTGGC
>JBGPUH010000341.1:0-3029 GCA_041491025.1 Methylomirabilis sp. (SeqCode) | reverse complement strand
TCTGGGCCAGCCGACCCTCCCACGAACACGTCAACCGCGTCCACGATCTTCCCATCGACCTTGACAGTCCTTCCCAACAAGCCGATGTCCGCCACCGCGTGGTTGCCGCATCCCGAGGGACAGCCAGACCAGTGCATCGTGATCGGTTTCTTGTTCGGCAGCTTCTGTTCCAGGTACCGGGCGGTTTGTAGGGCCTTCTCCTTGGTCTCGATCAGGGCGAAGTGGCAGTAGTCGATGCCAGTGCAACTGACCAGCCCTTTCATGATCTCCGATGGATCGTACCGGAGCTCTCGCAGGAGGGGTTCTTCTGTGAGATCCCCCAGCTTTTGTTCCGGGACGTTCGGAATGATCAGGTTCTGGCCCGTCGTGATCCGGACCTCCCCTTTCCCGTAAACGTAGGCCAAGCGGGCCACCTCAAGAAGGTGATCGGTCGTGACGCGCCCCGCTGGGACCGCGAGCCCCACGTAGTTCAGGCCCGTCTGCTTCTGGCGGAAGATCCCGATGTGATCGGTTCTCTTGTTCGGTTCCCTCGCATCGCGGCCGGCTGAGGGGAGCGGGTGGCCCGCGCGCTCCACCAAGACTTCGCGAAACTTCTCCACGCCCCAATCCTCGATCAGGAAGGCCAGCCGAGTCCTGGTCCTCGCCTCCCGCGCGCCATGATCGCGAAAGATCAGCGTGATGTGGCTACAAATCTCGGCGGCCTCATCGAGAGTCACAAAGAGATCGAGTGGGGAGGCGATCCGGTATCCCCCCGAGCCCATCTTCCCGCCCACGGCGACATTGAAGCCGTGGACCTCGGCGCCAGCGAGCTCTTTCGTCGCAGGGGTGAGCGCGATGTCCTGCGACTCGGCATGGGTGCAGTTCTCCTTGCAGCCGGTAATGGCGACGTTGAACTTGCGGGGCAGGTTGGTGTACGCCTTGTTGCCCAGGATCATCTCGGTGAACTGTCGCACCACGGGGGAGGCATCGAACAGCTCATTGGGGGTCAGGCCGGCCACCGGACACCCGATCACGTTCCGGATGTTATCCTGGCCGGTCTGGAGGGTGATGAGGCCGACATCCCGGAGCCGCGCCCAGATCTCAGGGACATGCTCGATCTGGAACCATCGAAGCTGAATCTGCTGTCGCGTGGTGATGTCGGCAAACCCCTTGCCGAACTCCCGGCTGATCTCGCCAATGGTGCGTAGCTGGGACGAATGACTGATGCCGTTGGGGATCCGGATGCGCATCATGAAGTGGCCCGGGGTCTGGCGGCGAAAGAAGACCCCGACCCACTTGAGCCGCTCTCGATCCCCATCGGGAATCGCCTCCCAGCCCTGCTGGGCAAAGGTCTCGACTTCCTGCAAGACATCCAGGCCATCCTTCTCTGCCTTGTACTCCTCGATCTTGTTCATCCTGTTCTCCCCGACTCGCATGAAAAAAGCGCCGCAGAATCAACTCCCACGGCGCCTTTGCCGGTTTTGCCCCCGGCTTCCTTGCCGGTGGCAGAACGTCAGAATGGCATCTGACTTCTTGGAGCTCTCTAGTTCAAGATCAGGGCCAAGCGCGAGGATCTTCCAAGGAAAGGAGGGGTTGATGAAAACCGGGACACAATAAGTCCTGTAATGGCGATGGGTTGGCCGATAGTTGGTTCAGGTGAGCGTCATCGCGCAGTTGCGGGGCAACTTACGGATTGGTTGTGGGCCGACATATTTGTCAGTTCAGGGGATCGTGGGCGTGGTTATCTTGCGTTCAAATTATTTGAGTGATGGTGAAAATCCTTGCAGAGACGCCGAAGTCCTGCAGTTCACCAGGAAGGCAAGATCGTCGAGGGATTGGCTTGACGATGGGAGGGTGAGGTTGAATGGCGGCAGAGAAGGGGACGCCTTATGTGAGCATGGGGGAGAGGTCAAAAGCAAGGGCACCGACCTTTGTTCAAGAACGGTGCCCTTGCTGAGTGGAGGGAGGGGTGATCCCGTCCACAGGGTTTGGTCAGCGCTGCATGCAGCCCTCAGCCGCGGCTTGGTTGTGTGTCCCTCCCCGCGACTTCTTCGTTGAGCAATATGGCCTGAGCAATGTCCACCATCGGTCGCCGCGTGTTCATGCTGGCTTTTTGGATCTTCGCGAAGGCCTGCTGTTCTGAGATCTTTTCTCGTTCCATCAGAACACCCTTTGCACGCTCGATAACTTTCCGTCCCTCAAGGGTCCGCTTCAGGTCTTCGTTTTCCTTCCGGAGGGCCGTGAATTCCTCGAAGCGGGAGACGGCGAGCTCTATTGCCGGCAGCAACTCTTCTTCCCGGAGCGGCTTGGCCAGATAGGCCATCACCCCGGCCTCCTTGGCACGCTGGATCACCTCCGCGTCAAGGTGGCTACTCAGCATGATGATGGGGAGGGGGTGAGCCTCCACGATCTGGGCGGCCGTAGTGACGCCATCCATATCCGGGAGACCCACGGCGAGCAGGAGCACGTCGGGCTCTAGCTCCGTCGCGAGGCGAATCGCATCGGCGCCACTTGCCCCCTCTCCCGCGACGCTAAAGCCCAGCCGCTCGAACGCTTGCGCTAGCATAACCCTTGACCGGATACTGTCATCGATGATCAAAATCTGCCGTTTCATCCTGCGTCTTTGGTTGTAGGCCTCGTGGATGAGCGGTCGCGTTGGCGCCAAGCCTTACTCCCCATCCACAGGATCGCTCCCAAAGCACCTGCAAGGGCTGCCCACGGGGGAGCATGGAAAAAGTAGGTGACGACGATCCAGACGATCACTGCGCTCCCCACAGCCAGTTGGAGGGTTCGAGAGATTTTCATCGGGAGGGCACTCCTTGCGCTATCAGGTCAGCAAAGCCTAGGGCTATCCAAAGGTCGGTCGGTCGATCCGTCGCTTCTCGCGCTCAGCCTCCTGAGACATCAGAGCCCGAACCAGCTCTCGCTCCTGCGGATTGGAGATCGCCTCCCGAGCGGTTCGCAGATGTTCGCGTCCTTTCTCTGGCACGGACAGCCTGAAGTAGAGATCGGCAAGCTTGAGGTTGACCATGAAATCTGCCGGGGACAGG
>JBGPUH010000340.1:0-3034 GCA_041491025.1 Methylomirabilis sp. (SeqCode) | reverse complement strand
CGTCAAGTGACAACCGCCCTCCAGCAGACCGCTCAGCAGACGAACGTCGCGGTTCAGCAGGTCAACGCAATTGCACAACTCGCCTTGGCCGAAGCGAGAAAAGCGGCCAGCGCGAAGCAGGCTGCCACTGAGATCGCTCCGCAGCCTCCTGTGGCAACGCAGCCCCCGCCACCGGCGGCCCAGATCGTGCCTCCCAAGGTGGTCGCGCCAGCGCCACCCGCCCCGGCGCCAGTGCCGGCTCCAGCTCCCGCCGAACGGGCGGCCTCTGGTCCTCCGATGCCCCCGCCACCGGCGGCCCAGATCGTGCCTCCCAAGGTGGTTGCGCCAGCGTCACTCACGCCAGCGCCACCCGCCCCGGCACCGGTTCAGGGATCCGGGAGCCCTTCACCCGCTGGTCGTACGACGCAAGCTTCTCCGTCGCCAGCGAGCCCTGCCATTGCTGCTCCGGCTCCGCCTGCACGACCGATGGTCAGCGCGGCCAGCCCTGGCGAGCTGTACAGGAATGCGCTCAACGATTACACGAAAGGCAACTACGACTTCGCGATCAACGGCTTCCGAAGTTACATCGCGCTCTACCCGAAGACAAGTCTACAGCCAAACGCCCAGTACTGGCTCGGGGAGTCATATTACAGCCTGAAGAATTACGACCTGGCGATCAAGGAGTTCGAGCTGTTCGTCAGGGAGCATCCGGACAATACCAGGGTGGCCAGCGCCATGCTGAAACAGGGGTATGCCTACCTCGAGATTGGGGACAAGTCCCGCGCACGAGCGGCCCTCAACAATCTCCTCAAACAATTTCCCAAGTCACCGGAGGCCAAGTGGGCGAAGGATCGGCTGGGTCAGATCAAGTGAAGGGTTCATACCAACGCCTTAGCACGTGCCGCCCCATCCTTTGACTCCCCGCTTCCCATCGAGCGCCGCTGACCGACTGTCATTTCCCGAGAGATACGTCCGCCCATCCTATCGGGGCGACATTCCGGGTGATCGATCATGAGAATCAGTCCGACGCTGACCCAGAAGATACGGCAGATTGTCTTCGACGGGAAAGTCCTGTCCGAGCCGGGTGACCTCTATTGCTATTCCTATGACGCCACGCGCATGAGCTTTCTCCCCGATCTCGTCGTGGAGCCGACCACCGCCGCGCAGGTGGCCGATGTGGTCAGAGCCGCTATGGAAGAGGGGGTGCCGGTGGTCCCTAGAGGCGCAGCGACCTGTACCACGGGCGGGCCGCTTCCGGTCTCCGGTGGGATCGTTCTCTCGCTGACCCTGATGAACCGGATTCTGGAGATGAACCCGGACAGCCGTTTGGCCGTGGTTGAGCCAGGGGTGGTCAATGGGGATCTGCAGGCGACCGCCGAACCGTATGGACTCTTCTTTCCGCCTGATCCCAGCAGCTTTCGCGTCTCGACTGTGGGGGGCAACATCGCCGAGTGCGCCGGCGGCCCGCGCTGTCTGAAATACGGGGTGACCAAGGACTTCGTCCAGGGGCTCGAGGTCGTCCTTCCGGACGGGCGGCTGGTGGACACCGGCCCCTACGGCTATTTGCGGTGGCCGGAATCGGCGCTCATCGGTCTCGTGGTCGGTTCTGAGGGAACGCTGGGGATCGTGACCAAGGCGTACCTGAAGCTGCTGCCGATCCCCACGGCCCGAAAATCGCTGGCTGCCACCATGCACAGGATCGAGCAGGTCGGAGAAGCCGTCCACGAGATCTTCTCGGCGGGGTTGGTCCCGGCAAAACTTGAGTTCATGGACGGTTTCGCCATGCGGCTGGTGGACGACTTCAACAAGGTGGGCCTCGACCGCGAGGCGGCGGCCCTGCTCCTCGTCGAGGTGGACGGGGACAGAGAAGGGGTCGATGAGGAAGTCGCGCAGATCGAGTCGATCTGTCATAAGGTAGGGGTCAAGAGACTCCAGGCTGCGCAATCCATCCAGGAGGAAGAGGCGCTATGGCGGATGCGGGGCATGTTGAGCCCCACGGTCTCGCGCGCGGCCGACATCAAGATCAACGAGGATGTCGTCGTGCCGAGGGGAAAGCTTGCAGAGGCGCTTCGGCTCATCGAGGAGCTGGCACGGCGGCACGGCCTGAGGGTGGTGAATTATGGCCATGCCGGGGACGGGAATCTCCACACCAGCTTCCTTGTGGATGACGATCCGGAGCAGAAGCGCCGAGCAGAAGAGGCGGTGTCGGAGCTGTTCCGGCTGGTGCTCCGTCTGGGGGGGTCGGTGACAGGCGAGCACGGCATCGGTCTCACCAAGGTCAAGTACCTTGCCTGGGAGATCGGCGAGGAGGGGGCGGCTGCCATGCGGAAGGTGCGGGATGCCTTCGACCCTCGGACATTGATGAACCCGTACAAGATCTTTCTGGAACCCGGTGCGGAGGCGATTCAAGGCGACAAACGGCTGGCGTAATGATGGTGCGAGGTGACGCTTCGCAGTTCCAGGTTCCGAGTTCGGGGTTCCAGGTTGGTAACTTGGAACCTGGCACCTGGGACCTGGAACTGTTCTCAATGAGGGTGAGGTCGTGCAGGTTGTGCAGCCCGCGACAACTCAGGAAATAGCAGAGCTGCTGAGATCGGCCCAGTCGAAGGGGACCAGGGTCGCCGTTCGGGGCGGCGGGACGCTGGAGCAGATCCTTCCCGCCGAGGGAGCCGCTCCAGACCTGCTCCTCGACATGTCCCGGATGAACCGGATCGCATCGATCGAGAAAGGCAACCTGCTGGCCCGGGCGGAGGCGGGGACCATCACGGCGGCGGTGCAGGCAGCCGTGGAGGCGGAGGGGCTGTTCTATCCGCCGGACCCCACGAGCCTTGAGACCTCCACCATCGGGGGGAACATCGCGTGCGCCGCCACCGGGCCTCGCCAGTTGAGGTACGGTGGGACACGGGACTTTGTGCTGGGGCTCGAGGTGGTGCTGCCAAGCGGGGAACACATCCGGACCGGCGCAGACATGCAGAAGAGCGTGGCTGGTTACGACATGACCCGTTTTCTCGTAGGTTCCGGCGCGCGATTTGGCGTGGTGACCGGCGCGGTCCTG
>JBGPUH010000339.1:0-3042 GCA_041491025.1 Methylomirabilis sp. (SeqCode) | reverse complement strand
GACGTATGCGCTGGAGCCCGTCTCGGAGGACCAGTGGGTGGCGAGGCAAGCCCTGCTGGACGCCCGTCCAGATGCGGTGATCGCGGTGGTGGACGCGACAAACATCGCCCGGAACCTTTACCTGACCCTGCAGCTCTTGGATCTGGGCCTCCCCGTGGTCGTGGCGCTGAACCTGATGGACGAGGCCGAACGCGGCGGACTGGCAGTGGAGCCAGCCGTCCTGGCCAAGCATCTGGGCGTCCCCGTCATCCCGACGGTTGCGATTCGTGGGCTGGGGGTGGATCGGGTGATGGCCAAGGCGGTCGAGATTGCCGGGGCCGTCACGTCGGCGCAGGGCCTGGGGCCGCGTTACGGCCGGGACGTTGAAGAGCAGATCGAGGCGCTGGCTGCCTTTCTGCGGGCAATGCAGGTCGAGCTTCCGTTCGGGCTGTCGCCCAGGGCCGTGGCGATCCTCTTGCTGCAGTCGGACGAAGAGATGCTGCGATGGGCGGAGCAGCAGCCGCAGGGTTCGGCGATTCTGGCGGAGGCGAGGAGCGCGGCCGCGGAAATCGCAGAGCGGCATGGGGAGCCGGCTCCCCTTCGCCTGGCCAGGGAACGGCACGGCCTTGCAGGGCAAATTGCGCAGGAAGCCCAGGCGCGGGTCCAGGCCCGGCGCTCTCGACAGGAGCGCCTCTGGCGCCTGACAACCGCTCCCCTGACCGGGATACCGATCCTGCTCCTGATGCTCCTGAGCCTTTTCGCTATCCTCTTCTCCCTGGGTAACTTCCTGTCCGACCTCTTGAGTGGTCTCTGGGCTGCCTGGGTCTCGCCGCCCGTTCAGGTCGCCTTCGCCTGGGTCCTGGGTGATGGATTCCTTGCGAGAAGCATGCTCTGGGGATTCGATGCCGGGATCAATGCGGCCCTGGCAGTAGGGATTCCCTATGTGCTGACCTTCTACCTCCTGTTTTCTGTCTTTGAGGACACCGGCTACTTGAACGCGGCGGCCTTTTTGACCGATCCCCTCCTGCACCGTGTCGGGCTTCACGGCAGGGCGGTCATCCCTTTGGTGACCGCCGCGGGATGCAATGTCCCGGCTGTCATGGCGACAAGGACCCTGACGACCATGCGGGAGCGAGTGATCTGCGCCACCCTGATCTGCTTTGTTCCCTGCAGCGCCAGGACCGCGGTCATCTCGGGGGCTGTCTCCAGGTATTTGGGGTGGGCGCCAGCGATAGGGCTCTACCTGATTGTTGCGGCGGTCGGGACGGCCGCTGGGTGGGGGCTGAGTCACGTGGTGCCGGGGAAACGGACCGGCCTGGTAATGGAGATGTTTCCATTCCGGCTGCCGTCTGTCCGAAATCTGCTACGCCGGACATGGTTTCGCTTTAAGGAGTTCCTATTTGTCGCCGCGCCGGTCGTCATCTTCGGAAGTCTCTTGTTGGGGGGGCTTTACGAGAGCGGGCTGATCTGGCGGCTTGCTGCGCCGCTGACACCTCTTACAGGCTGGTGGCTCGGCCTGCCAGCGGTCACCGGCCTGACGCTGCTCTTTGGCATTCTGCGCAAGGAACTGGCGTTGCAGCTCCTGGTGACATTGGCCATGGTGCAGTACGGGCGTGGCGCGGCCGATCTGCTCCACTTCATGACGATGAAACAGCTTTTTGTGTATGCCCTGGTCAACGCGCTATTCATACCCTGCCTGGCCACGATCGCGGTCCTGGCACGAGAGCTGACCTGGCGGAGAACCCTGCTGATTGCGCTCTTTAACATCGTGGTCGCCCTCGGGGTCGGCGGCTTGGTTAGCCGCCTCTGGAACGGCTGAGGCGGCCGCCAAGCGACGTGATCTGATTTTTCTGGGCACGAAGGGGCCGAGAGGGTTCATCCAGCGCCTTCGTGCTGGAACCGTGGACCACCTGATGAGGACGACCCCCTGCGACCTGATGCTCTTCCGGCCAGCGGTCGCCTGAGGCCGACAGGGTGGTGAGGGATCATGCAGATTCATCGGCTTTCGCCCGAAGAGGCGCTGAGTGCGCTTGGGACCTCGGACCAGGGGTTGAGCGATGCCGAGGCAGCCAGGAGGCTCGAGCAATTCGGCCTCAACGAACTTCGGGCCGCGGAGAAGATACCCTACCTTGCCATGCTGGGAAAGCAGTTTACGCATTTTCTTGCCCTCCTGCTCTGGGCCGCGGCGGCCCTCGCATTTGCCGCGGACAGGATGAAGCCAGGGGAGGGAATGGATCTGCTCGGCTGGGCCATTATTGGGGTCATCGCGGTGAACGCCCTCTTCTCCTTTGTCCAGGAATACAAGGCCGAGCGGGCCCTCATGGCCCTCAAGCGCCTCCTTCCAATTCACGTCAAGGTCCTCAGATTCGGGGAGATCAAAGATCTCCCGGCATCCATGCTGGTTCCGGGAGATCTTGTGATTCTCGCCGAAGGTGATCGAGTTCCCGCCGACGGGCGGGTCATTAGCTCGGCCCTGCTGAGGGTGAACAACGCGCCCCTAACCGGCGAGTCGATTCCCAAGATCCGGCGGGCTGAAGCCGTGGCCGAGGGGACGCTCCTGCAGAGCTCCAACATCGTATTCGCCGGCACCAACGTCCTTTCGGGGACTGCGCGGTCGGTCATCTTCGCTACGGGGATGACCACCGAGTTCGGCAAGATCGCGCACCTGACCTCTGCGGTCGAGACGGAAATGAGTCCTCTACGGCGGGAGATCGTGAAGGTCACTCGACTGATCGCCGTGATCTCCGTTGGGATCGGACTTGTATTTTTCGGCCTCGGCATGGTCATCGGTCGAAGCTTCTGGGAGAACTTCGTCTTCGCCGTGGGGATCCTGGTGGCCAACGTGCCGGAGGGGCTCCTTCCCACAGTCACGCTCTCCCTGGCGGTGGGAGCCCAGCGAATGGCAAAGCGGAAGGCGCTCATCAAGAACCTTCCCTCGGTGGAGACGTTGGGATGCGCCACCGTGATCTGCACGGATAAGACGGGGACCCTCACCGAGAACCGGATGGCTGTGACCCGTATCTACATCGACGGACGCGAGGTTCAGGTGTCGGGAGGCTCTTT
>JBGPUH010000338.1:0-3047 GCA_041491025.1 Methylomirabilis sp. (SeqCode) | reverse complement strand
CCACTCCAGGCAGAAGGTGGCCGGCCGCTCATCCGCGCTCGGCAGCAATGAGCAGATCCGCACATGGACCTCCCACGGATAACAAAAAACCCCAATCCTCCGAGGAGGATTGGGGTCCTGAATCCCCAACCGAACATGAACCTGCGCCGCGACCAACGAGGAACGCGACAAGGCTGCCCTTCCCCTCGGAAGGTCCTCAGCACCTCGGGGCTGGGCAGGTCTCCTGGCTCGCGGCTCGACTTACTCTCTGCGCCTTCCCAGTGAAATACAGGGCGATGGTATAACGTATAGGGTCTAGGAAAGGACCTTGTGCCTTGTCTTTACCCTATACCCTCAACCCTAGTACCCTGATTTTCACCAGTGGCGTTCCGCAGATTTCAATGCCGCTTACAGTTGCGGGGCAGCAACGGCCTGGTCCCGCACCAACGTGGGTGCGGGATGTCACCGTTTTCCCTGTTTCCGCCATCGGCGGACCCAGCCCCACCCGACTCTGGCGGGATGGCGTATATCTATCCCACCAGTGAACCACTGTCAAGAAAATAAAAGGCATCCCGCGTAGAGCGGGATGCCTTTTATTCTATCCCAAGCCAAGCGAGAAGTGGTTACTTCTTCTCGGCCGGCGCGGCAGGCTTCGCAGGCGCGGCAGCAGGCTTCTCGGGCGCCATCGTGGCCCCCTCGTCCTTCTTGGCCTTCTTGGCCTTCTTGGCCTTCTTGGCCTTCTTCGGCTTCTCAGCACCGGCGCAGGGCTGGGCCGGAGCCGCCTTCTCCGTAGCTGGCGTGGTCGTGGCGGGCTTCTTCTCCTCAGCGGCAAAGCCCAATGCAGACACGGAGAGGCTGAAGAAGATCGCCATCAGCATGACAACAAATTTCTTCATCATCGATTCGATTCACCTCCTTCCCAGTTTCGACTTTATATCGACAGACGCGGACAAGCACAATCTCTCTGTTTTCTTGGTAATGCAGGAGGAGTGCCAGGATTCGAATACGCACAAAAATGATTCTAGCAAATAAATCCAAGTAGTTACGAAGCTCACCCAAACAGACAAGGCGGTCAGGAATGAGATACGGCCTCCTGTCCAACCGGTTTGGGGAGTGGCTACCCCATTTGGGGTAAGTCTGAGCGGATTTTGGATCCTGGATTCCAAGAACTCAAGGAGGAGATCCCCATGGTCGAAGGGCAGTCATCCGGGATGCAGTAGGAAGGAACGCTGAGGACAGATGGTATTGCCGAGATGGATTAGGATCCGCCCTTTGCCGCCTTCCACCGACGGGCGGCCTCCAAGATCTCTTGGGCATGTTGGATCGGGGTACCGGATCGCCCTTTCGACCCGAGCATCCGCGCGATCTCTCGGACCTTCTCCTCGCCATTCAGCACCTGGACAGCGGTTTCGGTCCGAGCCCCCTTGACCCGCTTGGAAATCGAAAGATGCCGGTCGGCCAGGGCCGCGATCTGGGGAAGATGAGTGATGGAGAGGACCTGTCGTTCTCTGCCGATGGCCCAGAGCTTCTGTCCCACCACCTCGGCCATCGCACCTCCGATCCCCACGTCTACCTCGTCAAAGACAAGCGTCGGGATCTGGTCGGAGGCCGCGAGGATCGCTTTGATGGCAAGCATCACGCGGGACAGCTCACCGCCAGAGGCGATTCGTCCGAGTGGTTTCAGTTCCTCGCCCGGATTCGGCGCGATCAGGAACTCCACCTCATCCGCCCCGCTCGCCTCAAGGTGAGAACCGCTGGACCCGGGGCGCGCCCTGACCTGAACGGCAAAGGCCGCCTTCTCCATCTTGAGGGCCTGCAGCTCTTGACGCACTGCCATGGCCAATCGATCAGCCGCCGCCGTCCGTCTGGCTGTGAGGGCGGCCGCCTGCTGCGTGAGGTTGGCTTCCAATGCCCCGAGCTCCCGTTCTACCTCCAGCCCTCGCTCTTCGGAGCGCATGAGCCGATGGAGCTCTTCGTCAGCCGATTTCGCAAACTTGAGGATCTCGGCGATCGAGCCGCCGTACTTTCGCTTCAACTTGCCGACTTCGTGCAGCCTGGCCTCCACCTGCTCCAGGCGTTCTGGGTCAAACTCGACGCTCTCCCGATAGTCTCTGAGCTGGGCGGCCGCATCCTGGATCGAGGCGACGCCGGCCTCGCAGGCATCAACTGCCTCCTTCAATCTCGGATCGATCGCCTGCGCTTCTTTGAGCTTCGACAGGATCGCGGCGACGCGCCCGATCACCGAGCCCTCCTCTCCGTACAGGCCCTCGTACCCCAGATGCGCCGCAGCGTGCAGCCGCTCTGCGTGGGCCAGGATCGTCCGCTCCTGATTCAGCCCCTCTTCCTCCCCATCGGTCAGGCGGGCGGCGGCGATCTCCCCACGCTGATGCTGGAGCAGGTCAATACGCTGGGCCTTCTCCCGCTCCCCCGCCTGCAGAGACCCCAGCTCCTCTCTGAGGGCCTGCCCCCTGTTGTACAGAGCCCGGAAGGCCGCCACATCGCCCGTCAGGCCTGCATACGCGTCGAGGAGGAGCCGCTGGCGGCTCGGCTGGATGAGGCCAGGTCCTTGATGTTGACCATGGATTTCGATCAGGAGTTCGGCGAGGTCCCGAAGCAACGCCGCTGACGAGAGGCGACCATTGAGATAGGCCTTGCTCTTTCCCTCTCGCAGCAGGAGACGCCGCACCACAAGGAACTCATCGGGCAGGCATTCAATGCCCGAATCGGCCAGCAGACGGCGAGCCTCCTCGCTCACCAGATCGAACGCGGCTTCCACTGTCGCCTCTTCGGCCCCGGTTCGAATCTGCTCCGCCTCGCCCTTCGTCCCGAGCGCCAGGCTTAACGCGTCGATCAGGATCGACTTGCCTGCGCCCGTTTCGCCCGTGAGGACATTGAGCCCGGCGCCGAACTCCACGCGCAGCTCGTCAATCAAGGCGAAGTGTGTGATGCTCAGCTCGCGGAGCACGGCCTTACTGCTCGCCCCATTTCAGCTTGGCGCGAAGGATCTGGAAGTAGTTCTTCCCGGAAGTCTTCAGCAGGGTGATGGTATGGTCCGAGCGGACGACCTG
>JBGPUH010000337.1:0-3053 GCA_041491025.1 Methylomirabilis sp. (SeqCode) | reverse complement strand
CATCTCCTGTTCGTCTCGACCGCGGCGGTCGGCCTGGCTCATGAGAGGCCCGGGACGGCCGTTGTGTCGCATCCGCGGAACCTGATCGTGGCGGACGATGGGAGCCAGGCCATGATCGTCGAGAGCTACGTTGGCGCGGGAACCAACGTCTACCTCACCAACGGGGTCACCGAGATCGTCGGCGGCAAGAACGCCGTGATTGACTATTACAAGTTGCAGCGGGAGAGCGAGGAGGCCTTTCACATTGCGACCGTCCAGGCCCATCTGGACCGCAGCAGCAATTTCTCGTCCCATTCGATCGACCTGGGCGGTGCGCTCGTCCGGAACGATCTGAATGCGACGCTCGATGGCGAAGGCATCGAGTGCACCCTCGACGGTCTGTACATGGTGACCGGTCGGCAGCACGTGGATAACCACACCAGGATCGACCACGTGAAGCCCCACTGCAGCAGCCGGGAGCTCTATAAGGGGCTTCTGGATGGGAAGTCAAGGGGGGTCTTCAACGGAAAGATCTACGTGCACAAGGCCGCCCAGAAAACCGACGCCAAGCAAACCAACAAGAACCTACTCCTGTCCGAGGGTGCGACGATCAATACGAAGCCGCAATTGGAGATTTACGCGGACGACGTGAAATGCACCCACGGATCGACGATTGGCCAGCTTGACCAGGACGCCGTCTTTTATCTGCGCTCGCGCGGCCTGGACCTGGCGACCGCGCGCAATCTGCTCACCTATGCGTTCGCGAGCGAGATGGTCGGCCGGATCAAAGTTGAGCCGGTTCGTGCCCAGATCGAGAATCTCCTGGTCACGAGGCTCCACAACGGCTCCCGGGCCGAGGACACGCCATGAGAACGATCAATGAACTCGCCGCGCAGGAGACACTGCGTGGCTGTTCTGCGGGATTCGACGTGGAGAGAGTCAGGCAAGACTTCCCCATCCTGAGGCAACAGGTTCACGGCAAGCCGCTGGTGTACCTTGACAGTGCGGCCACGAGCCAGAAGCCACAGGTCGTGATCGACGCGGTCACTCGGTATTACCAGGCGGAGAACTCAAATGTCCACCGTGGGATCCACCTCTTGAGCGAGCGGGCCACGGAGCTCTTTGAGGATGCCCGCGCCAAGGTGGCACGCTTTCTCAACGCCTCGGACGCTCGAGAGATCATCTTTGTTCGCGGCGCCACCGAGGGGATCAACCTCATCGCGCAGAGCTATGGAAAGATGAGTCTCAAGGTGGGGGATGAGATCATCATCTCTGAGATGGAACATCACTCGAATATCGTCCCGTGGCAGATCCTATGTCAGGAGACGGGCGCGGCGTTGCGGGTCATTCCGATCAACGACGATGGCGAGTTGCTGATGGATGAATTCAAGAAGCTCCTGAACGCGAGGACGCGCCTGGTCTCGGTGGTGCATGTGTCGAACGCGCTGGGGACGATTAATCCGGTCAAGCAGATCATCGAGATGGCGCACGGCCATGGTGTGCCTGTGGTGATCGATGGTGCCCAGGCAGCCCCTCATCTCTCAGTCGATGTTCGGGCACTTGACTGCGATTTCTATGTCTTGTCTGGGCACAAGCTGTTTGCCCCAACCGGCATCGGCATCGTGTTCGGCAAGGCCCACCTCCTCGAGGCCATGCCCCCCTACCAGGGTGGCGGCGACATGATCCTCTCGGTCACCTTCGAGAAGACCCTCTACAACGCGGTCCCGTTCAAGTTCGAGGCGGGGACGCCCCACATCGCGGGCGCCATTGGGCTCGGCGCGGCGATCGACTACCTGACCGGAGTCGGACTGGACAAGATCGCTGCTTATGAGCACGGGTTGCTCGCCCATGCGACCGGCGCCCTCGCTGCCATACCCGGCCTTCGCATCATCGGGACGGCAAAGGAGAGGGCGGGCATCCTGTCTTTCGTGCTTGATGGCGTGCACCCGCACGACATCGGGACGATCCTGGATCGGGAGGGGATCGCGATCCGGACGGGCCATCACTGCGCTCAGCCGGTGCTGCAGCGATTCGGCGTGCCGGCCACCGCCAGGGCGTCGCTGGCTTTCTACAACACACGGGAAGAGATCGACGCCCTGGTGCGAGCGATCCACAAGGTCACCACACTGTTCGGCTGATGTCAGACCTGCGCGAGCTCTACCAGGAGGTGATCCTTGACCACAATAAGAGGCCGCGCAACTTCCAGAAGCTGGAAGGCGCGAACCGGACGGCGGAGGGATACAACCCGCTCTGCGGCGACCAGCTCATAGTGTACCTACGGATGGAAGATGACATGATCAAAGACATCAGCTTTCAAGGATCGGGCTGTGCGATCTCCAAAGCCTCTGCCTCGATAATGACCGCCACACTGAAAGGCAAGACAAAGGCAGAAGCGGAGGTCCTTTTTGAGACCTTCCATAAGATGGTTACCGCAGATCTCGGCGTCACGTTCGATCCGCTTGAAGTAGGTAAGCTCGCAGCCTTCTCAGGTGTCCGCGAATTCCCGGTTCGGGTCAAGTGCGCCACCCTGCCATGGCACACCCTGCATGCCGCGCTTGAGGGGAAGGGGGAGGCTGTATCGACGGAGTAGGGCGGCTTGGGTTGTGAGTTCGCTATAAGGGCAGTCTCGCCACGCGCCCCTAGGAGGTCTCATGGAAACTACCTCTGTCAACACCAATGATCTCGAACTCCAGATCATCGAAGCACTGCGTGCCTGTTATGATCCGGAGATTCCCGTCAATATCTATGAGCTGGGGTTGATCTACGAAGTCAAAGTGGAGCCCTCAGGCTCCGCATTAGTCCGGATGACGCTGACATCGCCCAATTGTCCCGCCGCCGCGGAGCTGCCAGCAGAGGTAGAAAGCAGGGTGCTGGATGTTCCCGGCGTGACGGATGCCCAGGTGGAGGTTGTCTGGGATCCCCCTTGGGAGCCCTCCAAGATGTCCGAAGCCGCCAAGCTTCAGCTTGGCTTCCTGTGAGCCGAGTGTTCGAGTAGAACCGACATCACGCCAACCCAGAACCACGTAGTCAGGAAGGAGGAGAGCGATGGCGTACATCGTGGCCGAGCCGTGCAT
>JBGPUH010000336.1:0-3060 GCA_041491025.1 Methylomirabilis sp. (SeqCode) | reverse complement strand
CTGTGAGGCCGGATATCCGCTCCAGTTGGCGCTGCGCCTCCTCCAACAACTTGGCGTACCGGTTCTCTCTCTCGGCGGCAGCGCGTTCCTTGTTCACGACCTCCTTGTCCCGTGAACCCAGATCCCTGTCGCGCCGCTCGACTTGTTCTAGCTTCCGATCAAAGGTCTCTTCTTTCTGAGCGAGTCGGCGCTCAAGACCTTGGAGTTCATGACGCCGATCCTTGGTCTCTCGTTCCAGGTCCACCTTCGCCTGCAGCGCTCGTTCCTTGGCTTCAAGCTCGGCTTCCTTGAGCTTGGTTTCTGCTCCCTTCTCGGCCTCCTGCAAGATCCGACCGGCCAAGGTCTCCGCCTCGGCCACCCTACTTTCGACGACCCGCTTTCTCAGCACGTACCCGACTACCACGCCAACGATCGCCACAATCAACACGATCGCCAGCTCAATCACTCCAATTAACAACGGAGGTCCACCTCCTTCCGAACGACTCGTGCCAATCCCGGTAACGACAATGCCAGAAATTCAGCAGGATCAATGCGAAGGAAATAGCGAGAAGGCCTTTAGGCCGAGGCGGGAAGGATAACGAAGGTTAACGGCTCTGACAGAGGGCGGCGACGGAGGAGGGGAAAGAGGCGAACCCCCCGCCATTGTGCCGTTTGAGGGATGAGGTTTGAACCTGATTAATTAGGTGGTCGCCCTGGCAGCGCTTCAGGCTCTCCCCGCGGGACGCGGGGCTATGCACACCACGCTGCGGCGCGGGCTCCTCTTCTTTAACTGTTGGTTCAAAACACGTGCCCTCATGACGAACACGGCAGGGGGTCTCTTGTAATTCATCCAGCATCACACAACCAACGGTGGCCCCCTTTCTCGACCTACGCTCCTCTGACATTAGGCTCAGGACCTCCACCCTTTGGACTCCCCGTCCCCGCTCTGAGTCGGGTCTCCAACAGGTCTGATAATTCACCGAGCCTAGCCGCTACATGCGCCTCGGACCGCTCCCTCCCTGCTTCCGCTTTAAAGAGCTCGTCTGCAATATTCAATGAGGCCAGGACGATCGCCTTGTTGGACGGAAGCGACGGAGACCCCTTCACGACCTCCTCCAGCTTTGTATCAACATACTGCGCGACCCTCCGCACGTACGAGGGGTCGTCAGTGGCACGGATCGTGTACTGCTCTCCCAGGATCACGACGCTGATCAGTTGTTCCATGCCGCCATCAGGGTCCAGGCTCAACAGAGGCTTCGATTCTCACGATCTCCTCCAACAGGTGATCTACCCTGAGCCGAACCTCCTCACGTTCCTCCAATACCCGACTGACCTGCTGCTGATCCTTCTTCCGCCCGGCCTCCAGTGCCTTCACCCGATCGGCCTGCTCTTTAATGACGCCCTGCAGCTCCTCCACCCGCTGCTCCAAGAGTGCCTTTTCTTCCTTCACCTTCTCCACGAGCGCAACAACCGCTTTCACTCGACCTTCCAACTCCTTCAGTTTTTCCTCGATCATTGCCCGGCCTTGGTCTGAAGGTCGCTCGAATATCAGCTTCGGCTGGTTCATGGTTGTTCAGTTGAGAGCCTATCAAAGCGATTCAACCTTGTAAAGTGAAAATTATCCACGTAAGCGCGCCCCAATCACTGCCCCCAGTTGCTCGAGAATATGGGCCTCGGCGTCGGCCACTTCGGCATCGGTGAGCGTCCGCTCGGAGGAACGGAAGATGAGCGCGACGCCGCAGGATTTGTGGCCTGGCGGCAGGCCATGGCCACGGAACAGATCGAACAGCTCCACCCCGGCGAGGAGGGGAGCGCCGGCTTGGCAGATCACGTCCAGCAGCTCGGAGGCTGGGACACGCTCCTCCACCACCAGCGCCAGGTCCCTTCGCACTGCGGGAAAGCGTGGCGGCGGCTCGATCCGCAGGAAATCGACTCCGACCACGTTCAGAAGTTGCTCCAGGCCGAATTCCGCCAGGAAGACCGGTACCCGGATCTCACAGTTGCGTGCTACTGCCGGGTGCAGCTCCCCCATCACGCCAAGTCGACTCTCCTTCCAGTCGATGGCGACCGTTCGGCCGGGATGAAAGAGCCCCTGCTCCGCGACGCGGTTGAAACGCGTCCCCTGGAGATTCAGGCGAGCGAGTACCTCTTCCACGGCGCCCTTGAGATCGTAGAAATCCAGTTCTGCAGGCGCCTCGTTCCATTGCCTCTGCCATCTGGTCCCGGCCATGGCCATGACCAACATCTCTCGCTCCTCCGGCAAGTCAGCCTGGCGCGGCAGATAGACCCGCCCGATCTCGAACAGGCGGAGACCGGGCTCGTCCGGGCGAAGATTGGTGGCGACACACTCCAAGAGACTCGGTAGGAGCGATGTCCGGAGCATCTCCTGATCGGGGGTCATCGGGTTTGCCAGTCGCAGGGCATCGATGGGACCAGGCTCGGCTTCGGGGTGTGTCTTGCCGAGGAGCGGACGACCGATAAGCGAGTAGGTGATCACCTCTTGCAGGCCGCAGCCAGTCAGCAGGTCTTTGAGCCGTTCGATAAGGCCACGCATCGGCTGCAGGGCATATTCCGGCAGGTGACCAGCCATCGTCGTTTCCGGAATCCGATCGTACCCGATCAGGCGTGCCACCTCCTCCACGAGATCGGCGGGGATCCGAATGTCGCTTCTGTGCTCCGGCGACGTGACCAGGAGGGCTTGTCCATCTTCCCGGCAGACACATCCGAGACGGCTCAGCACGCTTCGCATCTCAGCCAGCGTCAATTCAATGCCCAACACGCGACGAAGCTCCACCGGGGTGAGCCTGAGCTCGATGGGGTCTCGCGGCAAGGGATGGACATCCAACACGCCGTGCGCGGCCCTGCCCCCACACGACTCCACGATAAGTTTGGTCGCGCGTCTCAGCGCAAGGGTGGTGATCGCCGGCGGCAGCCCTTTGTCGAAACGGGAAGACGCCTCGGTTCTGAGTCTCAACGCGCGACAACTCCGGCGGATGGACACTGGATCGAAGTTGGCCGATTCGAGCAGCACGGTCGTCGTCCGCCCGGTCACCTCCGTCTCCGATCCACCCATGATGCCGG
>JBGPUH010000335.1:0-3063 GCA_041491025.1 Methylomirabilis sp. (SeqCode) | reverse complement strand
TAGTGTAGTGCGTCTAACGCTTCTTTACATTCATTTCGGAGCCGTCATTCCCGCGAAGCTTGTCCCCGCATGCTTTAAGCGGGGAGCGGGAATCTAGCTCAGAAAGACTGGATTCCGGGTCAAGCCCGGAATGACAATCAAGAGAAAGGGACTTCTGACGCACTACACTAGCTCTTGGCGTTACTGGCCGCTCGGCGCAGCTGAGCTTTGGGCGTTGAGCTCAGGGGATGACGCGGCTGACGATATGTGTGGTGGCCTCTCAAGTGTGGGCAGCTTTGGCAGTCAGAGATGAAACCGATTCCGTAGTTCTCGTGCCGGGGCATGTCGCTCCGGTTCAACCACCCCACGAATGGAGGATGTCATGGCCAAGCTCCTGGTAATGTATCACAACCCTCCCGACCCGGCCGCCTTCGACAGATACTATAGCGGCACGCACATGGTTTTGGCGAAAAAGCTTCCTGGGCTTCGATCGTACAAGCTCAGTAAGGGACCGATCACCAGTCCTGGCGGCGCATCACCGTATCATCTCATCGCAGAATTAACGTTCGATTCGATGGGCGCCCTTCAAGCCGCGCTCGGTTCTCGAGAAGGGCAGGCCGCAGTGGCTGACCTGGCGAATTTCGCGTCTGCAGGCGTGACAATATCAATGTATGACATGCGGGATGCATAGGTGTCATCCAGACCCAAGCCCGCTACCAGGGTTTGCTATTTCCCTGCTGTTACCGCAGACAAGAGATCCCTGTCCGCCTTCCCTTTCACTGGGAAGGTGAGTTCTCGCATGCCGACTACCGAAAGGTCGTCAAACCAGCGGAGCCGATCCCTGAGGGCCACGACGTCCCCGATGACCGCCACCACTGGGGGTTCCAGGCCAGCTGCCTGCGCCTTTGCAGCGATGTCGGCAAGACTGCCGATGAGGGTTTCCTGCGCCTCCGTCGTGCCCCAGCGGATAAGGGCCACAGGGGTCTGGGGCGGGCGGCCGTGAGCCACGAGTGCGGTCACCACGGAGGGTAGCGTCTTGACGCCCATGACAACCACCAGGGTGTCCACCGCCGTCGCCAGCCTGCCCCAGTCCACGGCGGGTCTGTCCTTACAGGCATCTTCGTGCCCGGTCACGACCGCGAAGGAGGAGGAGAGTTGCCGGTGGGTGAGTGGGATGCCGGCGAAGGCTGGAGCCGCTATGGCTGAGCTGACCCCAGGCACGACCTCGAAGGGGATCCCTGCCTTGGCCAGCGCCTCGGCCTCCTCACCGCCACGGCCGAACACGAAGGGGTCGCCCCCCTTTAACCTGACGACGCGTCGGCCTCGACGGGCGTGGGCAATGAGGAGCCAGTGTATCTGCTCTTGGGGGAGGCTGTGGTGGCCAGGGAGCTTGGCCGCGGAGATCCGGAGCGCTTCCGCGGGCGCCTCGGCGAGGAGAACTGGATTGACCAAACGGTCATAGATCACCACCTCTGCCTGCCGCAACACCTTGAGGCCGCGGATCGTCAGAAGGCCGGGATCGCCAGGACCGGCCCCGACCAGATAAACTATTCCTTTACGCATCGCCCCGCCGGTAGCCGACCAGAGATGTGAAGTTATCGCTCCACTGCGACCCTTTGCTGAACCGTTGCCAGAACGCTCCGCTCTGTGGCCGATGCTGGGAGCTTCCTGTAGGTCACGTGGAGGGCCAATCCTGTGAAGATGACGCCGCCTAAAATATTTCCGATTGTTACAGGGATCTGGTTCCACATCCACCACTCCTGAATGGAGACGTGGGCTCCCACGAGCATCCCGGCCGGGATGACGAACATGTTCACGACCGAATGCTCAAAGCCTTGCGCAAAGAACGTGAGGATGGGCAACCACATCGCGACAATCTTGCCGATAGTAGATTGGGAGGTCAGGGCCATGACCACGCCCAGCGTGACCATCCAGTTGCACAGAATGGCCTTGCTTACGGCGACCAGCATGCCATGCGATCCCAACTTGGCGTACCCCAGGGTCTTGGCCTCCGCGATGGCCATAAGCTGCTTCCCCATCTCGGAATCCGGGGAGAGCGTCAGCGTAAACAGGACCGCGTAGAACATCCCTCCGAGCAGGTTGCCGAGGAAGACCCAGCTCCAGTTGGATAGAAGGTCACCCCAGGTGATCCGGCCCTCCCGAAGGGCCAAGGGGACGAGCGCAAAGTTTCCCGTCACGAGCTCCAGGCCCAGGAGGACGATCATCACGAAGCCGACGGGAAAGATGAGGGCCCCGACGATCCCGATGTGCGTCTGGATGGTCGCGGTGAGGGCCAAGCTCGTCGCGAACCCGAGCAAGGCCCCCGAGAGGAACCCCCGGATCAGCAGATCCTTGATGGGAAGTTTCGCTTTGCTGATCCCGGCCTGAACCATGTTGTCTACGACGGCATCTGGCTTGACGTATGGCATCTTCTTCCCTCCGTTGTATCTGGTTAAAGTGGTTTCTCCTTCTCCGTTCTATTGCTGCACCGTGAACCCGTCACCCTCGGGCACCACCTGGAAGGTTCGTGCTCTCAAAGCCGGATCCGTCGAGCAGGTCCCGGTCTTGAGGCTGAAGCGATAGGCGTGGAGCGGGCAGATGACCTCCTCGCCCTCCACCAGCCCGCCGGCGAGAGAAGCCCCTTCATGGGGACAGCGGTTCTCGAGCGCGTAGAGCCAGCCCTCGCACTTGAAGACGGCTACCTCGGTGCCGTTCATCCGCACCGGTTTCCCGGTCCCCTCCCCGACGTCCTGCGGCCGGATGAAGGGCTTGTCGCTTGGCGCCTCTTTAGGCGGGAGGGCATGGCGAGACGGGGCCTGGACCACAGCCGCCCGCAACTGTTGTCTCATCGTCTTAAAGGCCCCGTGGCGAATCAGCCCCTCGAGGACCTGGGGCAGATCGTCGCAGGGGATGCCTTCCAGAAGCTTGAGGGCGGGGTTTGGATCTGGGCCAGCCGACCCTCCCACGAACACGTCAACCGCGTCCACGATCTTCCCATCGACCTTGACAGTCCTTCCCAACAAGCCGATGTCCGCCACCGCGTGGTTGCCGCATCCCGAGGGACAGCCAGACCAGTGCATCGTG
>JBGPUH010000334.1:0-3074 GCA_041491025.1 Methylomirabilis sp. (SeqCode) | reverse complement strand
GTGGCTGGCGCCCTTCGCAATGGGGCGGGTCATGTCGTCGCGGTGGAGATCGACCCGCAGATCCTCGCACAGGGACGCCGCCTCCACCCTGAGCGTCCTTACAGCTCGCCCAGAGTCGAAGCCGTGGTCAACGACGCCCGCAACTATTTCAAGCGCTCCGACGAGCGATTCGACCTGATCATCTTCGGCCTGCTGGACTCCCATACGCTGTCGTCCAACTTCGCGAATATCCGCCTTGATAACTATGTCTATACGCAGGAGGCGTTCGAGGAAGCAAGAAGGCTGCTCCGTCCTGACGGGATGATCATCGTCAAGTTCGAGGTGCAGCGGGGCTGGCTTGGCAAGCGGATGCAGGAGATCCTCACGAGAGTGTTCGGGCGGCCCCCACTGCTGTTCAGAGATGAGGAGGGGCTCGGATCACGGGCCTTTGTCTTCGTGGCCGGGAACCCGGAGGGGACCCGCGCGACGCTCCAGGCGAACCCGGAACTGGCGAGCTTCGTCAAGGCCAACGCGATCACGTTTCCCTCCGGATCGATCACGACGGCAACGGATGATTGGCCCTTCCTCTACCACCAGGGGCGGTACATTCCGAGGATCTACCTGATGTTCTCTCTGCTCCTGGCGGCGACAGCCGTGCTGTTCACGCGTGGGTTTCTTCGCGGTGGGGTGGGGCGGAACTGGCACTTCTTTTTCTTGGGCGCCGCGTTTCTCCTCCTTGAGGTCCAGATCGTCAGCCGGCTCGCGCTCTTCTTTGGAACCACCTGGATCGTCAACTCGATCGTCATTTCCGGCGTGCTGATCATGATCCTTCTGTCGAACTTCGTGGCCGAACGATGGAGCAGGCCGAGCTATGGCCTCTTCTACGTGTTCTTGGTCCTCTCGATCTTCCTGATCTACATCCTCCCACTGGACCGCCTGTTCCTGAGGTCGGAGCTGGCCAAGGGGGTTGCGGTCGGAGGCCTGTTCTGCCTCCCGGTCTTCTTCGCCGGTCTCATCTTCATCACCAGCTTCCGCACAACGCCTCACAAAGACGCCGCGTTTGGCGCCAACCTGCTCGGCGCGATCCTGGGCGGGTTCCTGGAAGCGGTCTCGTTCATCACCGGGATGCGCTTCCTGCTCCTCCTCGCTGCCGGTCTCTACCTCCTCTCGGCAGCGGCCCTCCCGCGTTTGCGTCAGGCCCCTTGAGCCCTTGACACCCTTTCATTGACCCCACCGCTCTGCTGCGCAACGATCGCGCGGTCCGCTGATTGCCCTGCCTTATTGCCCTCAACTCCTCTTGACATTGTGTATATAATCATAATATACATAATGCATGGACGCGTATGAAGGGTTGGCTAGGTGTACAGGGTTCGATTGGGACGAGGGAAATGTCCTCAAGAATTGGGCGAAACACCGTGTGACGGCTGCTGAGTGTGAGCAGATATTTTTCAATCGCCCGCTGGTTGTCGCCGAGGATGTGGAGCATTCGCAGGCTGAGGGACGATTGTATGCTCTTGGCCAGACAGATGCTGGGAGGTTGTTGGTGGTGGTCTTTACGTTCCGACGCAATCTGATCCGTGCTATTTCGGCCCGAGCCATGACCAAGAAAGAGCGAAAGGAGTACGAGGCGTCATGAAGAAGATCCCGAAGTTTTCATCGGAAGACGAAGAACGCGAGTTTTGGGCGACTGCTGACTCGACGGACTATATCGACTGGAAGAAGGGCAGAAGGATGCTGCTTCCCAGGCTTCGCCCTTCTTTGAAGACGATATCGCTACGTTTGCCGGAAATTATGTTGGAGGAGTTGAAGCTTCTGGCAAACAAACGTGATGTGCCGTATCAGTCGTTGCTCAAGATTTTCTTGAGTGAACGCCTTGAACAGGAATTGAAGCTGGCCAGTCATAGACCAAATGACCGGTCGAGGTGATAGGTAACAAGAGAGTCCGGGGATATAAGTGACACTCTTCTCCGGCTCTCCTTTCCCAGAGCGTCCTCAATCTTCCGGCATGGCCGTGCCGCGCAGCTGAGCGCCCGGTCTGTCACAGCTCTAATCGGAGTCTGCTGACCAGTAGTTGTCGGCCACGGCGGGGTCCCGAGAACCTTGACAAGTTCCCGAAAACCCGAGAGAATCACCGCAGTCGTGGGAAGCGCGAGGACCAGGATATGCCGACCAGCATACTTAATAGTTAGACCGCATCTCAAGAGCCAAGGAGCACTTGCATCGTCCACCAGGGGAGGCTAGACCGATGACCATGCGCTGGCAGGATCGCATTACCGTTACTCCCGGGGTTCGGAGCGGAAAGCCCTGTATCAAGGGAACCCGCATTACTGTGTACGATGTCCTCGAATACCTTGCCGGGGGCATGACCGAAGCTCAGATTCTGGCCGATTTTCCCGATCTCACGGCGGAAGACATCCGCGCCTGCCTGGCCTTCGCTGCCACCCGCGAACGCCGGCTCGCGAGTTCCTCAACGGTGTGAAGCTGCTCTTCGACGAGAACCTGAGCCCCAGGCTCGTCCAAGCTCTCGAACCGGAGTATCCGGGGAGCGCCCACGTCCGCACGCTTGGCCTGCGGGGTGCGACAGACGGGGCGATCTGGGAACGGGCCCGGCAAGCGGCTTATGCGATCGTCTCCAAAGACAACGACTTTCGACAGCTCAGTTTCCTCCACGGCGCTCCGCCTAAGGTCATCTGGCTGTCGGTTGGCAATGCCGGGACGGAGGCCATCCTTCGCCTCCTGTGAAGTCAGCGGGCAGAGATCCAGGTCTTTGAGGCTGACACCGAGGCTTCCCTCCTCGCCATTACGGTCGCTGAGAGTGCGGTCTAACACGCCAGCAGAACGGACCGCGTTGACGCGCAGCCGCTCAGCGGCCAGCGCTTAGCCGCCGCCCGGACCAATGGTCCTCACGGGGAAGCCGAATGTGCTAGTGTAGTGCGTCTAACGCTTCTTTACATTCATTTCGGAGCCGTCATTCCCGCGAAGCTTGTCCCCGCATGTTTTAAGCGGGGAGCGGGAATCTAGCTCAGAAAGACTGGATTCCGGGTCAAGCCCGGAATGACAATCAAAAGAAAGGGACTTCTGACGCACTACACTAG
>JBGPUH010000333.1:0-3095 GCA_041491025.1 Methylomirabilis sp. (SeqCode) | reverse complement strand
GCCAGAGAACGCAACCTCGCCGTCACGGTCGAGGCGGTGGACTGGAATGACAAGGTCCTGGCCGCTGCCACCGAATGGTCAGAGGGCCATCCCGAGATCCGACTGCGGCAGGCCGAGGCGCCACCCTTGCCCTACCCGGATCAGAGCTTCGACTTCGTGATTTCGTCCCTTTTCTTTCATCACCTGAGCGAGGCCCAAGGCATCTTCCTCTTGCGGGAGATGGGACGGGTCGCACGGCGCGGGCTGATCGTGAACGACCTACTGAGGAGTCGTCTGGCGCGGCTTCTCACGGCGATCACAACGCGCGTCCTTTCCACGAATCGCCTGACTCGGCATGACGGCCCGGTCTCCATCCTCCGCGGCTTCAGGCCGGACGAGCTGCTCAGGATGGCGGGTGAGGCCGGCCTTGCCGAGGTGAGGCTCAGTCTTCACCCGTGGTTTCGAATTGCGCTCATCAAAGAGATCGCCCTGTCGGCCCAGGAGAGAACCGCGTAAGGCTCCCGCCTTCGGGCATTCCTGTTCATCTCCATGAAGGACAAGCAGGTCATGCGTGTCAAGGTGAAGGCAGTTCATGAATGAGGGCATGGCCATGACCGATGTGATCATCGTCGGCGCTGGTCCAGCGGGCTCGGTCCTCGCCGCCCTTCTTGCACAGCACTCAGTGGACACACTCCTGCTCGACAAAGCGACCTTTCCCCGCGAGAAGATCTGCGGCGACTATCTCAGCCCCGGGGCTGTTCGACTGTTCGATCGGCTCGATCTCCTTCATGAGGTGCTTGCGGCAGGCGCGCAGCCTCTGTGGGGAATGACGGTCACCTCCCCGGACGGCACGGCATTCAGGGCCGAGTATCCCGCCACCCCCGAGCGGAACGGGCCACGCCCCCACGCGCTTTCGATCCCCAGGACCATTCTCGACACCCTGCTGCTCGAACGAGCTCGGCGCTGGGGGGTGAAGTGCCTGGAAGGGTTTCGCGTGACCGATCTGATCTGGGCGGATGGCCGTGTCCGTGGAGTGAAGGGAATCGGGCCGCATGGCCCGGAGGCCTATCGGGGGCAGGTGGTCGTGGGGGCAGATGGTCGGAGTTCAGTCCTAGCTCGGCGCCTGGGTCTCAACCAGCCTCATCCGACGCTCCATCGGATGGCCCTGGTCGCCTATTACGAGGGAGCGTCCGAGCTTCGAGATCACGGGACGATCTCGGTCGGCAAGGCAGCGTACTCCATCCTCAATCCAGTAGGTGAGCGGCACATCAACGCGAGCATTGTGGTGGACCAAACCGTCATGCTGCCATGGAAAGGAAAATTGGAAGCGCTGTTCGACCACAAGCTCGCAGACTTTCCTCATGCAGTGAAAGTGCTGAGAGGCATGCGCCGATCCGGACCCGTCCGATGCCTTGGCCCTTTGGCGTTTCGGGCACGTCGAACTTCCAAGGCCGGCGCGCTGCTCATCGGGGACGCTGCCGGTTTCTACGACCCCTTCACCGGCGAGGGGGTGTATCACGCGCTCCGCAGCGCGGAGCTGGCGGCCCAAGTGATCACCTCGGCCCTTGCTGAGGGCGGGTTGACCGTGACCCACCTCCATCGGTTCGATCGCCAACAGCGGAGGGCCATTGCCAGCAAGGAGCGGCTCGGTGTCGCACTCCAGGCCATCATCCGCCGACCCATGGCCGCCAATGCCCTCGCGCGGCTGCTCCGCCGGCATCAATCCCTTGCCGACATGCTCCTTGGCGTCATCGGCGACCTCCTCCCACCCCGCGCACTCTTCTCCCTCGACGCGCTGAAGGCGCTTATGTAACTCCATCACACATGCCTCAGATGAGGCGTCATTGCGAGGGAGCGTAGCGACCGAATCTCACAAAGAACGCGATTGCCGCGCTCCCTTCGGCGATGCTCAGGGCAGGCCTTTCAGTCGCTCGCAATGACAACGTAAGAGTGCTTGAACCGCCTTGACTTCCCAATCCACCGAGATACTGGCCACGTCTTGAGATCCTCTTATGGCTGGGCAGATATCATTCGACTTTGAAGATCATCAGCATCAGCTTTGTGGCAAGGCGGAAACGGACATGACCTGTGTAATGCGTCCGACACTCCGGTGACTATGGTTGCATACTCGTAATTTAGTGCAGCCCCAGCAACCTAATAGAGGCCGATGTGATCGACATTAGAGGCGAGACGTTTGACGGCAGTTTTCCATTTGTCCCCCACTACCTCGACATCAATGGCTTCCAGATGCACTATGTGGACGAGGGCAGCGGGGAGCCAATAGTGCTCGTCCATGGGGACCCCACCTGGGGCTACCTGTGGCGCGAGTTCATCCCGAGCCTCTCGCGGCACCGCCGGTGCATCGTGCCGGACCAGATGGGTATGGGAAAGTCCGGCACGCCGCCAGACCCGTATCCGTATCGCCTGCGGCATCACATCGCCAACCTCGAAGCCCTCCTGCTGCGTTTGGATCTGCACGACCTGACGCTCGTCCTTCACGACTGGGGCGGGCCAGTGGGCCTGGGGGTTGCGACCCGCCATCCCCACTTGATCAAGCGGTTCATCCTCATGAACACATGGGCATTCGCCCCCTGGCCGGGTGGTCCCTTCCCACGCTTAATAGAGATCATCCGATCCGACCGAGGAGAAAAGTTCGTGCTGGAGAAGAATGGCTACCTGGAACCCGCGCTGATGGGCACCACCCATTACCCGGAGAAGCTGACAAAAAGCGTTATGGATGCCTACCGGGCGCCCTTTCCTACGCCCGCATCGCGCCGCGCCCTCCTGTGCTGGTCCCGCGATATTCCCGTCCACGAAACCGACCCATCGTACGCGGAGATGAAGCGCATCGAGCATGGGCTTGCGGACTTCATCGGGAGGCCGACGCTCCTGGTATGGGGAATGAGAGATCCAGTGCTTTCTGAATCGGTCCTACGTATGTGGCAACGCACCTACCCACATGCCGTCACACGCGAGATCGACGACGCCAGCCACTTCTTGCAGGAGGATGCGCCAGACCCGATCGTGGGCTTCATCGAGGAATTTCTCGACACCAACCCATAAGAGGAGGTGAGACATGCCACTGGTCCAGATCTCGCTTCGAGAGGGAAAGTCCG
>JBGPUH010000332.1:0-3101 GCA_041491025.1 Methylomirabilis sp. (SeqCode) | reverse complement strand
TCCTCTGGGGAATGACCACAGTCGCGCCCAGTGCCGAACTCGATAGGGGCTTACTTATAGTAGCCGACGTAACAGACCTGGTCGCCGACCTTGGTGACGAAGCTGACCTTCTGAACCGGGTCGGTGCTGCCGGGCCGCGGCCACATGTAGCTGACCTCGCTGATCTTGCCCGCTTGGGCGACCTTGTACATCTCCGCGCCGAGCGCCTTGCCGGCCTTGTCCTTCAATTCCTTGAGACTCTTGCCGACGAGCGACGGATGGGCGGTGAAATTGCCGTCGGGTCCGCCGCAGCCCGGATACAGATCCCGGTCCTTGAATCCCCCTTCGCCCTTGGTGAACATTGCCAGGGCCTTGGCCTTGTCCGCCTTGACCGCGGCCACCACCTTTTCCAGCATGGCTTTGGCCTCGGCCGCGGTGCCAAAATCGGCCGCGATCGCCGTCGCGACACCGGCCACGGCTACCACAAACAGGGCGACGGTAATAACGACGCTGAGCTTCTTCACCATCGTGTACCTCCTTGATCATTGCGTTGAATTCGGCGGGTTGTCGTAGATGGCTTGTATCAAGTCGCGCAGAGGTTGTCAATAGGAAAAGGCGCATATTCCGGCCACCATGAACACCCAGACCGCTCCATCCTGAACGCGCAATTCCGCACCGGTTCTACATTGTGTTGCTCCGGCTGATCGTCGAGGATGGACTGCCAGGTCTTCAGCTCTTATCGAGGACAGAAGGCTTGACAAAGCTCTTATAACTGATCGATATTACCTGGAATCTTGCATTCAACGGATAGGGGGGCTTCGCGAGATAGCCTGCACGAATTGCGGGCGTAGACTTGCTAGTTCGGCGGCTTATCTGAATTGAGAGTAGGAGGTTTCGATGCCCACTCTGACCCCTGATGAGGTACAAGCAGCGTTAAGGAAGCTGCCCGTCATCGATCACCACGACGAAGTCGTGGAACATGTCGGGGATGGTCAATTGCGGATGAGGCTTCCATTCAGGCGTGAATACATGGGACGTGATGTCTGGAAGCACAGCGGAGGGTACGTCTATTCGGGCCCCATGGTTCTGGGATTCGCCGACACCGCCATGTACGGGTGCATTGTTGGGACGTTCGGCGGGAAGGTCTTGGGTGTAGTCCAAACAATGACCACGAACTTCCTCCGACCGGCGAAGGACGCTGATTTGATCGCACATGTTAAGATTATTCGGCGCGGCAAGCGTTCAATCTATCTGGAGACGTTCCTCTTTTCAGACGGTGACACGGAACCAGTCGCGCATGTCACTGCAACGGCTGTCATCCGGCACTCTATTGAGAGCGAGGAGACGGCCGCTCAAAGGTGAAAGGACCGAGTAGCACGCTCTTTGCTTCAGACACACATGGGAGGATACACCATGGCTCAGCACATCACGAGCAAGTACGCGGAGGGGGCCCTCACGTTGTTGCGGATCGTCACGGGCTTTCTCTTGATGCCACACGGGGCCCAGAAACTCTTCGGGTGGTTGGGCGGGATGGGAGGGACCGGCGCGACGGCGTCTTTTCCGGGCCTCTTGTGGTTTGCGGGAGTATTGGAGTTCTTCGGGGGTCTGGCTATCCTGCTGGGCGTATTCACGCGCCCGATCGCTTTCGTACTGTCGGGCTTCATGGCCGCGGCGTACTTCATGGGCCATGCCCCGAAAGGATTCTGGCCGGTACTGAATCGGGGGGAGTTGGCGGTGCTCTACTGTTTCATCTTTTTCTTGTTGGCGGCAGCCGGCGGGGGCCCGCACACGCTGGAGCGCCTGTGGCAGAAGCAGGCGAAGTAGGTCTTCTGCCTCGTCGCCTGCTGATCAGTGGCGAGGAGTTTGAGCTTCTGTACGTGGGTTCAGGGCTTTCCCTCTCATTCATACTGAGGCCGACTCCCGCCACTGAACGCACGCGTTACAAACGCCTCTGGGCGAATTAAGTTGTAAGACCTGAAGGTGCTCCGAGGGGCTGTCCCGGGACTTCGCACACGCCCTCCGCCGAAAGCTACACTGCTGATCTTCTGAAGATCGATCGTCTCCGTTGACCGTCCCGCCAGTCTGATCCCGCCGCAAATCGAGATAATGATCCTCCAGGTCGAGAGGGAGCGCCTGTTGAAGGTACCCGCCAGCGAAGGGTGGGAGCAGGCGCGACCCAAGATCAAGCTGTCTTGTGTGGCCAGGGGCAGAGGTGAAGGACCGGACAGCGGGGGCAGTCAGGCCGCTGGGCCTTGCAGATGTTCCGACCGTGGAAGATGAGGAGATGGGTGACGAGGGTCCACTTCTCCCGGGGAATGACCCGGCAGAGCTGCTGCTCGATCTCGTCCTGCTTGTCGCTGTCCGCCAAGCCGAGCCGATTAGCCACCCGCGTCACATGGGTGTCCACAGCGATCCCCTCGTTGAGGCCGAATGCGTTTCCCAAGACGATATTCGCCGTCTTCCGCCACACACCGGGGAGGCTGATCAGATCGTCCATCGTCCTTGGCACCTGACCGCCGTACGCCTCGACCAGCCGCTGACAACATCCAATGATACTTTTGGCCTTGTTCCGGTAAAAGCCGGTGGAGCGAATGGCCTCCTCCAGCTCGGCAGGATCGGCTTCGGCAAACGCTTTGGGGGTTGGATAGCGTTTGAACAGCCCCTTCGTGACCCGGTTGACGCGCTCGTCGGTGCACTGGGCGGCCAGGATGGTGGCAATGAGGAGCTGGAACGGATTCTTGAAATCGAGCGTGACACGGGCATTGGGGTAGGTGGCTTCCAGGACGGCCAGGATCTTCTTGGCCTGAGCGGGGCTGGCAGTCACGCCTTCAGCGGTGTGTCGAGTTGTCTTGGTGCGGGGTCGGGTCATGAATGCAAGGTTTCGAGCGAGAATGGGTTTGGCTGCAATCTCCCCTCATCCCAGCCTTCTCCCAGAAGGGGAGAAGGTGACGTTGATGGGCGTTCGGCGATTAGCTTGACCAGACGCGAGCATCCCGGGAGGTGCCAGTCAAATCCAGGCGCCCGATCAGATCGGTCACGCGTTTGAACTTATGTTCGATCAAGTAGGCCTCGATCCCGTCGATGACATGTTGCGCGCTGCTCGGTGAGGTAAAATTGGCCGT
>JBGPUH010000331.1:0-3106 GCA_041491025.1 Methylomirabilis sp. (SeqCode) | reverse complement strand
TCCACCAGCCCTATCGGGCGGGACTGCTGCCAGGGATGGAGGCAATTATTGAAGAGGGGCGCCGGGCCGGCGCGCTGGCGGCCTTCCTCAGCGGGGCGGGCTCGTCACTGCTGGCACTGGTCAGTGGGGACGGCGAGGAGATCGGGCGACGCATGAGCGAGCGCTGGCAGCGTGAGTTCGGGATCGAGAACAGCGTCCGCCTCCTGGAGATCGACCGCCAGGGGCTTCTCTACCTCGAGTGACGATCGCGCCAGCGTACCCACAACTGACCCGACTTCTCTGGGAGCGGCTCATGATGCCTTGGCAGCTCCCGCACTCGTCCGGTGGAGGCTGAACCACAACGGGTGCTCGCCCGTTCTCGCGTCAGGTGGCCTGGTGGAGCCGGGGGCCGCCCTTGACGCCGAGCACGCTATAGGCGACCACAGGTTTCTGAAAACCTTTGACGGTGAACGGCCCCACCTCGACTGCATCAACCATGTCCCGGACCATGTCAAACGTCCTCTGGTTGATGATGATTTGGCCGGGCTCCGCCACCCCAACGAGCCTGGCGGCCAAGTTGACCTGTGTCCCCACGACCGTGTATTCCATCCGATGCTCAGAGCCGATGGTCCCGACGGTCACATAACCGGTAGTGATCCCGATTCCCAGCCTGAGCGGGGAGTCGCCAACGGACAATTCGGTGCTGATCTCCCTGGCCCGCTCCTGCATGTCCATGGCCATCTGCACCGCCCGCTTCGCATGGTCGGGCTGGGGCACGGGATCGTTGAAGAACACCAGCATCCCGTCGCCGAGGAATTTGTCCAGCGTCCCCTCGTACTTGAAGACCAAGTCGGTCATCTTCGACAGGTACGTATTCAGGAGAGTGATCACCTCTTCGGGCTCGGCCATGTCCGAAAACGCCGTGAAGCCCCGGATGTCGGCGAAGAAGATGGTGAGCTGCTTCCGCGCATTGGCCATGGCGAACGTGCTTTCCCCGGACGTGATCGCTTGAACGACCTGGGGCGCCAAATAGCTGCCGAGGCGCCGCGTTCGCTCGAGCTCGTCCACCTGTGATCGGACCCGTCCCTCCAACTGCCGGTTCACTTCGTCCAGCTTCCTAGCCTGCTCCTTGACGGCCTCGTGCTCGCGCATGAGCTCCGCGCGCGCCTTAGCCAGCGCATGCATCATTTCGTTGGCCTTCTCCGCCAGTCCCTGGAACTCATCACGATTCGGGATGTCGATCTCCTGCTGAAATTCGCCCCGCGACACCTGAGCCATGTGCTCATCGAGCCGCCGCACCGGGACGATGACCGACCACGAGAGGACATAGCCAAGGAAGAGGGCCAGCCCAACGCTGGCGAGCCCGGCGCCGCCAAGGAGCGCGATGCCGGCGCGATTGTCCCGCTCGACCGCGCGCAGGCTCTCGTCGCGGCGCTCGCTGGAGATGCGAATCAGCTCACGGGCGAGCGCCTCCAACTCGTGGGAGAAGGGGTGCTCTTCTTTCATGTGGATCGTCATCGCTTCCGGCAGATCGTGGCCGTGTGCGCGCCCATCCACCTGTTGTGCGGCCATGGCGAACTTGAGGTTGGCCTCGTGGATCTTCTGGATTACCTCTCGCTCCTGTCCCTCTGCCGAAGACTCCAGGGACCCCAGCAGCGTCGCAAAGTCCTGGCGGGCCTTCACCAGCTTCTGGTCGTTGGCCACATCGCCGGTCAAAAGATGCATGGCCCTGAAATGCATCGACGCCGTGATCGCGTACTCCATGCGCCCCGCCCGGACCACCCGGTCGGTGAGGCTCGCGATCCGGTGTGCCGTGGCACTGGCACGCTGCATGACCACGAGCCCGAGGACCGCTGTGCCCAAGAGAAGGAGCACGATCAGCAGGAAGCCGAGCAGTAGCTTTTTATTGAGCGAGGTGCGCCATCGTGCGACTGAGGCCACGACCGGGTCGAGAAATGAGATCGGCGTTTTCATGCTGACTCCTTCAATCCGTCTTGGAGCTACTGAAAAGCGAGCCTTCGCTCATGAACTATCTTGAGCCACGTTAGGCGTCGCGCATTACACTTGTGTCTTGGATGCTGGACCTCACCATAATGGAGGTGTTCCTGGGCACCTGCTCGAAGTGAAGGGGGATGCGGTTACAGGACCGGGTACCATCAGGTGGGTAATACGGGGTTACGGCGATGGCTATCTCTTCTTCTCACCATCCTGCCTTCTTGCCTGTGCTCCGGTCGAGGCGCGTCGGTCCCCCAGCAGGAGATGCATGCAGGCCAGCTTGTGTCCCGATGGCTCTACTTGGCTGGGGCGGGATCCACGCCGACGATCTTGACGTCGAAGGTCAGAGTCATGCCCGCCAGAGGATGATTGGCGTCAAGCACGATCGTCTTGTCCTTGACTTCTTTGACCAACAGCGGGATGGGCGCGCCGTTCCCTTGCTGATTTCTCGCCATAAGACGAGTCCCCACCTTCTGCGAATCTGGCGGGATCCGTTCCTTCGGAACCTCGATAACCGCATCGGCCTTGACCGGCCCGTACGCCTCTTGGGGCGGGATGACGACATGCTTCTGGTCGCCGACATGCAGGCCCTTGAGTGCCTTTTCCAGCCCGGGGATGATCTGCCCTTCCCCATGAATGTAGGTCAGAGGCTCCTGACCCTTGTTGGTATCGAGGAGCTTCCCCTTCTCATCGGTAAGGGTGTACTCGATCTTCACAGCGGAGCCATTTTGAATCACCGGATCGGCCGTCTTGGGCTTGGCCGACCCCTGTTCTGGCGACTCGGCAAGGGCGAGGCCCCCTCCCAGCGCCACCACCATCACCAGCGTGGCCACAAGAATCGAAACAACCTTGGTCTTCAGCATCCTGCGTCCTCCATCGTGTGTTCCCTTGGGCACCGTATCCGCTCAAACGCACTAGCGATAGTAGCCCCCCCGGCCCTCAAGCGCAATTGAAAAGTGTCGTCCCCTGTGCGGGACGTAAGGGGGCACTCATGGCCGACGCGGCCACGATGGGGTTGTGCGCCACGTGCCAGCACTGCGGATCTGTAGCCAGGGCCAAGGGTTTGGCCTTCTTCCTTTGCCGCTTTTCTGAACACGACATGTGTTCCCAAGATACCCAACCTTATCGACGG
>JBGPUH010000330.1:0-3110 GCA_041491025.1 Methylomirabilis sp. (SeqCode) | reverse complement strand
TCCTGAGAAATCCCGAGGTCCGCGGCCAGACCATACGGGCTCATTCCATAGATGATGCCGAAGTTGATCGCTTTCGCCCGCCGCCGCATCTCGGCCGTCACCGCCTCGGGCCTCACGGCGAACACCTCGGCCGCGGTACTGCGGTGGACGTCGGCATCGGCCGCGAAGTCGGCGATCAATGCCTGATCCTCGGAAAGGTGCGCCAGCACCCGCAGCTCAATCTGGGAGTAATCTGCCGAGACGAGCCACTGCCCCTTCTCGGCGACGAAGGCCCGCCGGATCCTTCGCCCCAGCTCGCTTCGCACCGGGATGTTCTGGAGGTTCGGCTCGCTGGAACTCAGGCGTCCCGTGGCCGCCACCGTCTGATTGAACGTCGTGTGGACTCGGCCGGTCTGCTGATCGGCGAGCTGCGGGAGGACATCGACGTAGGTCGATTTGAGCTTTGCGAGGCTGCGATAATTCAATACTTCTGCAGGTAGCTCATGAGTCCTGGCCAACTGCTGGAGCACTTCCATATCGGTGGAATAGCCGGTCTTGGTCCGCTTCAGTGGCTTGAGCTGAAGTCGCTGAAACAACACATCGGCCAACTGCTTGGGCGAATTGATGTTGAAACGCTCACCGGCCAGGGCGAAGATCCGGGATTCGAGCTGGCCGAGCTGCATCTGAAGCTCCTTTCCCAACTCGCGGAGCTGATCGCCATCAACCTTGAACCCAACCATCTCCATCGAGGCCAGGACCTCGATCAAGGGCATCTCGATCGTCTCAAATAAGGGAACGAGCCCTGACGCTTGGAGCTTCGGAAGCATGACCTCCTTCAGTTGGCAGGCCAGATGAGCCTCTTCGGCCGCTCGCCGCATCACCTCCTCCGAGCTCTCAGTCATCGCCTCGGCTGATGATCCCGCCTCCGGCTTGACGCCCAACTGCTCAAGCGCCACCGGCTGAAGCGAGTGATCTGACCGGTTAGGGTTCAAGAGATAGGAGGCCACCATCGTGTCAAAGGCGAGTCCTCTCATGACGATGCCTTCGTTCCGAAGGGTGGTCACGGTCCGCTTCAGGTCATGGCCAATCTTCCATGGTCTTTCGCCTGCCAAGACGGGACGCAGGCGCTCCAGCCCCGTGTGGGCCGTCGGGCCAGCGAATAGGCAGGCTGCGACGCCCGGCTCAACATAGCAGGCAAGGCCTCGCAGTCGCCCTCCGGCGCGATCACCGCCCCCCACCACGACGGCGATGGCCACCTCGTTGGATGCCAAGAGGTTCCTGACGGCCTCATCGGCCTCCTCTTTGCGATCAAGGGCGACCAAGCGTAGCGACCCGGACGAGGCCCGAGGGGTGAAGGCACCCTGGAGGCCCGTGAACTCCAACTCCCGAAAGAGGGCCTGCAGGGCGGCCGCATCAGGCTCCTGCAGCCTCGACCGTTCGAGGTCCAGCTCCATGGGAAGATCGGTCCTGATCACGGCCAAACTCCGGCTGAGGCGGGCCTGCTCGACCTGGCTCCTCAAAACCTCCCGGATCTTCGCCGATTTCACCTCGGAAATTCGAGCCAGGGTCTCCTCGATGGTCCCAAACTGTTGGATGAGGGCCCTGGCGGTCTTCTCCCCGATCCCGCGCACCCCGGGAATGTTGTCGATCGGATCACCCATCAGCCCCATCACCTCCGCCACCTGACAGGGCGCCACGCCGAAGCGCTCCAAGACTTCCGGCTCCCCATAGACCTTCTCTTTCATCGAATCATAGACCTGTATCGTGGGGCTCACCAGTTGGAGCATGTCCTTATCTGCAGTGACGATGGTCACCCGGCGGCCCTCCGCCGCTGCCCGCCTCGCCAGCGAGCCGATCAGGTCGTCCGCCTCCTGGCCCGTGTGCATGAGGAGGGGGATCCGCATCGCCTCCACCACGCGATGGACGTATGGGAGCTGCCGGCTCAACTCGTCAGGCATCTCGGCGCGATTGGCCTTGTAGTCGGCGAACCGCTCATGCCGTTCGGTCGGCCCAGGCGTATCGAAGACCACGACCAGGGCCTCCGGACGCTTTTCCCGGATGATCTTCAGGAGCATGTTGGTGAACCCGTACACGGCCCCGGTTGGCACACCTTTGCTGTTGCCGAGGGGCGGAAGCGCATGGTAGGCCCTGAACAGGTAGGAGCTGCCGTCGATGAGATAGAGCGTTTCTTCGGCCACTAGTGCGACTCCAATTGATTCCAGCCATCGTTGGTGAGCACTGTGCTAGGCCAAGGAACGAGCATAGCAAGGCCCGCGCCCCTGGACCGACCGAGACGTACGGTGTCAGGTACGTCGCAGGGAGTGTCCCGGGGGGCGGCAACACCGCTAGACGAAGTTGATCGGACCAGCATCGGCTCAGCTCCCTCTGGGCAATCCTAGATCACCTAACTCGTACTGGATGACGCCCAACGCCACCAGCGTGGCGGTTTCGGTCCGCAAGGTCCGTCGGCCCAGCGACGCTGTGACAAGCCCTCGACCTCCGGCGAGCCTTACCTCCTCCGGTTCCAGGCCACCCTCCGGCCCGACAAGCAGGTGCAGGCACTCGGCATGGACCATGAGCGTCACTGCGTCCCTCAAGCTCCTCCCCTCTTCATCTTCCCACAGCGCGATCCCGCGAAGCAAAGCGTCCCCCTCAGCGGCAAAGAAGCCGGTGAAAGGAACCGGGTCGCCGATCGTCGGAACGACGGCTCGGCCGCACTGCTCTGCGGCCTCCCGCGCGATGGTTCGCCACCTCGGCAGGCGACCGGAGCCCTTGGACACGCTCCGCGCGCAAAGGAGGGGCACGATCCTGTAGACTCCAAGTTCGGTCGCCTTTTGGACGATCAGCTCCATCTTCTCGGCCCTCGGCAGACCCTGAAGGAGGGTCAGCCGGAGTGCGGGCTCCGGTACGGTCGCCCGGATCCCTTTGAGACGCGCGGTGGCCTCGCCGTCGCTGAGGGTGATCAGTTCGGCCTCATGTTCAGTGCCAGTGCCGTCGAACACAGCCAGGGTGTCTCCGAGACGCATTCTCAACACCCGGACGATCTGATGCGTCTGCTCGCTGGAGAAGCGGATCCGGCCGCCCCAGATCTGAGCCGGCTCCACGCAGAACCGGTGGAGTGACTTTGGCCG
>JBGPUH010000329.1:0-3117 GCA_041491025.1 Methylomirabilis sp. (SeqCode) | reverse complement strand
GCTGAGGAGGCGTTGCGAGAGAGCGAGGATCGCTACCGAGACTTGGTAGAGCACAGCCATGAGCTGATCTGTACCCATGATCTCGCCGGCCAGATCCTCTCTGTGAACGAGGAGGCCATACGATGCTTGGGCTACGATCGAGGCGCCCTCCTCAAGAAGAATATCCGCGATATCTTGGCGCCTGAGGTGAGGCATGAGTGTGAGACATACTTGCAGACACTCCGGAGGGATGGCGTCGCCGGCGGGCTGATGCAAGTGCAGACCGCCACCGGGGACCGGCGGATTTGGGAATACGACAATAGCCGGCGGACTGAAGGGGTCGCCACTCCAATCATCCGAGCAATGGCGCGCGACATCACCGACCGCAAGCAGGCGGAAAGAGCGCTTCGTGAGAGTGAGGAGCGCTATCGCGACCTGGTCGAGAACGCGATCGACATCATCTTTACCTGCGACTTGGCGTGGAACGTAACCTCACTGAATCGGGCAGGCGAAACGATCAGCGGCTACACCCGGAGCGAAGCCCTCACCATGAACATAGCCAACCTTGTCGCCCCGGAGCATCATGACCTGTTCCGCCAAATGCTGGATCGGAAGATCCGTACAGGAGGAGCCACCATCCTGGAAGTGGACTTCGTAGCCAAAGACGGCCACCGGATCCCGGTCGAGGTCAACACTCGCCTGATCTACCAAGGCGAGGCGCCTGTCGAGGTGCAGGGAATGGCGCGGGACATCACCGAGCGCAAGCGGGCGGAGGACACGCAGGCGAGGCTTGTGGCCATTCTGGAGGCGACCACAGACTTCGTCGGCATTGCCGATGCGGACGGACGCGTCCTCTACCTCAACAGCGGAGGCCGGAAAATGTTGGGGATCGGCGAGGAAGAGAATCTCGCGGGTGTCCCGATCGTGAACGACCACCCCGAGTGGGCGCGGGCGCTCCTCCTCGATGAGGCAATCCCGACCGCCATCCGTGACGGGGCCTGGAGGGGCGAGACCGCATTGTGCACTCGCGACGGACGCGAGATTCCGGTGTCCCAGGTGATCCTCGCGCACAAGGCGCCGGATGGCAGCGTGCGGTTTCTCTCGACCATTTCGCGGGATCTCACCGAGCGCAAACGGGCGGAGGAACAGCTGCGCCAGGCGCAGAGGCTGGAGGCGGTTGGCCTGCTGGCGGGGGGTGTGGCCCATGACTTCAACAATCTCCTGAACGGGATCATTGGCTTCGCGGACTTGGCCCTGCGAGAGCTGCTACCAGGCAGCAAGGCCCACGACCACCTCACTCGGGTTCCGCCGATGGGCCGGCAGGCGGCGGACCTCATCGCGCGCCTGCTGACGTTCGCCCGGCAGGCCCCGCTAGAACGGAAGCCCCTGGACCTCAACGTCCTGCTGAAGGAGACGGCGAAGCTCCTGCGGCGGACGCTCCCGGAGACGCTCACGATCCGGGTGGAGCCCTCCCCGGAGCCCGTCGTCGTGGAGGCCGACCTCGCCCAGGCGCAGCAGATCCTCCTCAACCTCGCCACGAACGCCCGGGATGCCATGCCCGGCGGCGGGACCCTGACCCTCCGGCTGGCCCCGGTCACGCTCACCACGGTGAGTGTGACCGGGCACCTGGAGCGCCGCCCTGGCGACTTTGTCTGCCTGACGGTCGCAGACACCGGGACCGGCATCCCGGCGGCGATCCGGGACCGAATCTTTGACCCCTTCTTCACGACGAAGGCTCTTGGCCAGGGGACCGGTCTTGGCCTGGCATCCGTCCACGGGATCGTCCACCAGCACGAAGGCTGGCTCGAGGTCGAGACGGCCGAGGGCCAGGGGAGCGCCTTCCATGTCTTCCTCCCCCGACTCCCTGGTCCAGCCCCCGTGGCTCCCGCGGCCGCCGAGGCGCTCCCGCGTGGGACCGAGACACTCCTCTATGTCGAGGACAACCCGACGGTCCTTGAGCTCGGCGCCATCCACCTCACCGAACTCGGCTACACCGTCCTGACCGCTGGGGACGGGGTCGAGGCACTGCCGGTCTTTGAGGCCCACCCCGAGATTGCTCTCGTCCTTACTGATGCCATCATGCCCCGGATGGGAGCTGCGGCCCTGATCCCGGCACTGCTGGCCCTCGACTCTGAGGTGAAGATCCTCGTGGCTACGGGCTATGCTCCCGCGGATGTCCGTGCCTCGCTGGATCACCTCCATCTTTTGAGCTACCTCCAGAAGCCCTTCCGCCAGGCCGACTTGGCCCTCGCGGTCCGCGCGGCGCTGGACGGGCCTGCACCGGGTCCCCCGGACGGCAGGCCCTGATATCAGTCCCTCGAACTGACACATGCGACGCGCCTTTGGCGCCTATTGCTCCCTGGAAACAGGGATGAGCCTTGGTGCGGAAGCTCCTGCGTGTGGGAAGGCGCGATCCCTAAGCAGAGAAGGATCACGGGGGCGTGGGCCATTGAACGGGTCGCAGATGAGGCCGAAATCCTAGGTGCGCGGAGATTGCGTTATTCGGATAAAGGATGCGCGGTTTTGCTTCAAGTATACAATGCAAGTATATACAATCATTGGTCGATCATGAGGACCATCTGAACTCTGGATCTGTGTATCGAGGTTCGAATCCCATCCCCAGCCGCTCCTGATTACTTGTCTCCAAGGGCTCACCCGGCTTCTCGCTGAGTGGGCTTTTATGTTCTCAGGAGGCGAGGTTGCGCGGGCGTTGCGGGTGGTGGCATCTCTTCCGCAAAGATGCCGAGGATAGTACGAATCAATGGAGCGAGGTGACGCTCACCTGCTATGATGGAGAGGCAACGAAGGGAGGCCCTAACCGGATGCTACGCCGAACAGACACTGGAAAGACTCGAGCAGGCTAGGGTTCAATAGCGGCCGGATCTGCCGCGAGCACCCGCTTTTTATTCGCAGGCTGAGATGGCCGGGAGGTCATGCTCATATGGACATCGTGTCACATGGGCTTTGGGGCGGGATTGCCTTCGGAAGAAAACACCGGCGGAACTTCTCGCTGGCGTTTTTCTTTGGCATTCTCCCGGATCTTTTTTCCTTCGGTCCTTTTTTCGTCGCCGTGTACCTTGGCCTTGCTCAACGTCCGCACTTTTCTCAGGAACCCCCTGACCCGTCTCTCATCCCGGC
>JBGPUH010000328.1:0-3124 GCA_041491025.1 Methylomirabilis sp. (SeqCode) | reverse complement strand
CCGGGCCGCGGCCCTGGAGATGACCTCCGAGGACGTGGGCGTGGGCGTCCTGAGCCTGGCCGGGGTCCGGCCCGCCGTGGCCCAGGCAGCCACCGAGGTCCTCCTGGTGGAGTGCAGCCAGCCGGAGCTCGACTTCTTTGCGCGGGAACTGGAGGCCCACCTCCCGGTTCGAGTGCACAAGGTGCTCTTGCGCGATCTGGCGACGGCTGCGCGGCGCAGACAGCCAGCCCGCCGCTGGGGGGCCGCGGTCACGAGCTTCTTCCACCTCCCGGCGGTGGAGGGGGTGCTCGACGGCCTGGGGGTCCCGGTCATCGCGCTCCTCGCCGAGGCGCACCTCGAGACGCTCCATCGCCTGGCCCAGCTCCCGCCGGGGACCCGGGTGGGCGTGGCCTCCGTCCACCCCGAGACCGCCCACAACCTCGAACACTCGATCGTCAACGCCGGCCTGCCAAATATCGCGCTTATCGGCGCCTGCCCCGCCGAGGGGGCGGCGCTGGGCCGCCTGGTGCGGCAGGTGGAGGTGATGGTCTGCTCCAGCCTGGCGGCCGAGCGGGTGCGGGCGCTCACCAACGGCCACACCGAGGTCATCATCGACGACCGGACTCTCGACAAGCGGGTGATCGAGATGCTGGCGGCAATCCTGGTGCGACAAGGCGGAAATGCGACGACTGGCGCTCCGCCAGCCGCCAGGAGGCCCATGAGCCTCCGTCCCTCCAGGCGGAGCCCTCCGGCGGGGCGGGCGACACGGAAGGCCTCAAAGAGGGAAGCATGATGCGGGCCAACGTGACGTACGACTCCAGACGCTCCGCCTGGTCTCCGGGGAGGTGGAGTATATCGGAAGCGACGGGAAAGCCATCCCGGTGGGGACGGACGAACAGAAGCCGGCCTTGAGATTCAACGGGGACAGCTCGTCCGAGAGTCTCGACCCCGGCCAGAAGAACGACCGGACCATCGACGTGGCCTACCCCGCCTGGGCGGCCGCGGCGAAGAGCGTCAAGCACATCCGGGTCCTAGTGATGTGCGTTTCGTCGCCGCACGAGATCCAGACCTTCGAGATCCCCGAAGATCCAATAGCGGGGTATGTGGGGTTGGGTGGTGGCCCTTGATGGGGGTTCCTAGCCTCAATCGGCACAGATGGCCCGAGCCTGGCGCCTTACCATCGGTGGGCGCCAAGGGGTCCGGACCGGATGTGCGGTCCCTCACGCGAGACCGCGCGAGGGGCAGGCGGAAAACCGGCTCAGCCGGCAAAGGAGGAAGAGTCATGACTCTGGAAATGTTGGTGATGTGGGTTGTCGTGGGGCTGATGGCCGGCTGGCTGGCCGGGTTCGTCATGAAGGGCGGAGGGTACGGGCTGATCGGCGACATCGCCCTCGGTCTCGTCGGCAGCCTCCTGGGGAGCTGGATCTTCCGGGCTCTGGGGGTCTCTGCGGGAGCAGGGCTGTTCGCGGCGGTCGTCGTCGCGTTTGTTGGGGCGGTCATCGTGATCGGTGCCCAGCGCATGATCTGGCACGCGCGCGCCTAGCGGCGTGAACCGCACACCTCAGCGGGTCGTTTCGGCGCGGCCGGCTGCATCCTGATCGAGGCACACGTGACGGTCAGCGCCCTCCTCACGGAAAAGAGGAGCCTCCTCGAGCAGCTCGCGCGCCGACTGCTGGAGAAAGAGGTGGTAGAGCGGGACGAGTTGCAGGCCCAGCTTACAGGCGCGAAGCTGTCCTGAGAGGGCGGCAGGGCGCGCGGGGCTTGCAGCAGGTACGAAGATCATCGAGATGAGTTGTTGGTGGGAAACGCAACAAATCCCGGACGGACGTCCGGAGAGGAGCAGAAGCGATGGCAACGGGCACGATCAAGAGGCTGGTCAGGGAGCGAGGCTTTGGGTTCATTCAGGGACACGATGGCGTCGAGCTCTTCTTTCACAGGTCCGCCCTCCAGGGAGAGGGGTTCGACACACTTGCGGAAGGACAAGCCGTCACGTTCGATGTCGAGAAGGGGGACAAGGGACCGCGGGCCGCGAACATGAAAGTGAGCCCCCCCACCGCCTAAGCGGACGATGTACCCTGGACTCCACGGGGATGTGCTTCGGTCTCTTGGCTTCACGAAGGGTTGGGACCGATAACCCGGTGGGGTTGGGAAAGAGATCGCCCAGATAGCGACGATCCCGGCACATGTGGTGCCGCAACGAACAATCTTGCAGGGAGGAGTGACTATGAAGACAGCGAGCACGTTGGTGCGTTCTCTCTTGGTTCTACTGGTGATCGCAGTGATCGCAGGCTGTGCCGGAAGCCGGACCCAGGAAAGCACGGGTGAGTACTTTGATGATTCCACCATCACGGCGAAGGTCAAGGCCGCGATTCTCGGGGATCAGGAACTGAAGGTATTGCAGATCAACGTGGAGACGTTCAAGGGCGTCGTCCAGTTGAGCGGCTTCGTGAATTCGCCGCCGATGGTGAGTCGGGCGGTCGAGGTGGCAAGCCGAGTCAGCGGAGTGAAGTCAGTCAAGAATAATCTCATCGTCAAGTAGGTTGGTTCTAAAACGAAGCGCTCGACCGCACTCGGGCGGAGCGGTCCGGCTGCTCGCGGTCCCGGTTGTGCGAGTCCCTCCCTGGCACGCCGCCCACGGCGAGGACCCAGGGGTTTCTCTGCAGGAGGAGACGAGGTGAGCGCAGTCAAGATCGTGGGAATCGTGCTGATCGTGGCCGGCATCCTGGGGTTGGTGTATGGCAAGTTCAGCTACACCAAGGAGACCCACGACGTCAAACTGGGCCCGCTCGAGCTGTCGCTCAAGGACAAGCAGACGGTCAACGTCCCGGTCTGGGCGGGCGTGGGGGCAATCGTGGTGGGCGGGCTCCTGCTTCTTGTGCGCACGAAGGGCTAGCTCCTGTATGAGCCGCCCAACCCCTCGTTGTAGCGGACTCGCTTCGCTCGCCGCTGAACTCGACCGTTAGGCGGCAGTGGGCCGTTGGGTATATGATTCGGATCGTGCCAGGTTACGGCAGGAGGAGGAGCAAGAATGCTCGAGACAATCGCGATTATCTTGATTGTCCTCTGGCTACTAGGGTTGGTCTCCTCATACACACTGGGTGGATTCATTCACGTTCTCGTGGTCATCGCGGTCGTGGTGATCCTG
>JBGPUH010000327.1:0-3150 GCA_041491025.1 Methylomirabilis sp. (SeqCode) | reverse complement strand
GTTCGATCTTGGTTCCTAGTACCTCGAGGAACTTGCGTATCCACTCAGGATGCCCAGGCCACGCTGCCGCTGTGACGAGGTTCCCATCCACATAGGCATTAGAGAAGGTCTGGTTGACCTCCCCCCACTTAGCGCCTGCCCGGATAACCTCGGGCTTGACGGCCGGGTAGGCCGTGCAAAGCTTGCCCTTCAAGACATCAGCCGCAGCCAGCACCTGCAGCCCATGGCAGATTGACGCGATGGGTTTGTTCGCACCAGCAAAATGCCGGACGATCTCCAACACTTTGTCGTCCAGGCGAATGTATTCCGGCGCGCGCCCTCCCGGAATCACCAGCGCGTCATAATCCTTTGCCTTGACGCCCTCAAAGGTCGCGTTGACGGTGAAGTTGTGGCCCCGCTTCTCGCTATAGGTCTGGTCACCCTCGAAGTCATGCACGGCTGTCCGCACACTTTCGCCGGCCTTTTTCCCCGGGCAGACCGCGTGAACCGTGTGGCCCACCATCGTCAACATCTGGAATGGCACCATCGCCTCGTAGTCCTCGACATAATCCCCCACAATCATGAGAATCTTCTTCTTGGCCATGTCTTTCTCCTTTCTTTGTAATGGTCGGCGTTTCCTCGTCGGAAGTCTCCCTCGGTTTTCTCAGATTAGGCTCAACACCTTATCATCAACTACACAGTGTTGTGTGGCCAGCACCACAAAACCGTTACATCGTCATTGCGAGCGACTGAAAGGAGCGCGGCAATCTCATCGAATACGATTTGGAGATTTCGAAATCGCATTCGCAGCCATTCTGCTTGCTGCGCCCTCTTTTGCCAAGACAAGCGTTGCCCCTCGCGTGTTGCCTTTTGTTCGCAATTCCGATATCCGCATTCCGCAATCGAGATTGCTTCAGTCACTTCGTTCCTTCGCAAATACACCTTCTTCGATGTGCTGGCAAGATGTATGCTGTTTCATTCTGGCCGTGGGCTCGTGGCAAGTGCGAACTTCCACACCATCCAGGCGATGGCGGCGATGCCGCAGAGCGAGAATAGCACAAAGAGGGCAAAGACCGCCATCTGAGGCTGGACGGCAAGCTTGGAGGAATCGAATTCCGATGCAAGATACGCCGCACGCAGGCGATGCCGAATGACAGCCATCAAGACAACCGTCCCGAGGATCGTGACTGTACCGAGGGAAAGCCAACGCCGAATCGTCAAGAGTGAGATGACCGCCAAGCTCAGGGCTGCGACAACCAATGCCGTCTCGAAGGATTCCCCTCCGAGGAAAAGGCTCCGAATCGAGGGCGGGAGCGAGGCGAGAAACCAGAAGCCGACCGCAAACTGAAGCCAGGTGGCGGCGACAAACCAGCGCAGCCCGTATTGCCTGACCCATCCCCAGAACGCCTTGTCGGCCCTCGCCTTAGCCGCTCCGAGCAATGCGATGCCCAGACCAGAAAGGGCAAGAGACGCCACAAACATATGCAGGAACCTAGGAAAGATCGTTGGCTCAGCCAGATCCAATTGCAGGCCAGACCGCCCTCCCCTGTAGAGCGCCTCCCATCGAGCCGGATTCAGCATCAGCACCATGTTGCTCGTAAAGAGGAGGCCGATGACGGCGAAAAGGACCGTGCTGACCAACGCGACCCACACGGCCAGCCGCCCGAGCCGCTCGAACTGGAACGAGTGCCAATAGTAGCCGTAATAGCCGAGCAGCATCATCCCGATGATGGACAGCCAGGGCCAGGCCATCAGGATCGAAGAGCTAAAGAAGAGCGGGCCGTAGACCACCTGCAGAAAGAGGAGCGGCGCGATCCCTAGGGTGATAGTGAACGCCACAAGCACAGGGAGAAGACGAGCCGTTGCGTGGGCCAGCCTCCGATGCCGGTCATCGCGGCGACCGACGAATTCTGAGATGACCGTGAGCGTCCCGCCCCCCATCAACAGGCTCATGGGCAACAGGTGGAGGAACAGGGTGACTACCAGGAGCGCCTCCAACAGCCAGGCTGGCGCCGGCAGAGGGAGAGGGTCGGGGTATGGGATAAGTGAACTCATTGATCGGCCGCCTGTGCACCACCCATCGCCACGGCGATCGGCGGCACTGTCCGCTGAGCCAACGGCTCGGTGATTGGTGTGATCTTGGGGTTCAGGTTGGCCAACCACGCCGCCAGGGCCCGACGTTCCGCCTCGGTTCCCATGAACGGCGGCATGAACCCTTTCAGCTCGCTCAGGTGCTGCAGTTGGAAGTCGATGAACTCCTTTCTCCATCCTTTGACAGCGAATCGCATTCCGTTGAATCCATCGATCGTGTGGCAACTGGCACACTGGATCTCATACAGGTTCCGACCGACCTCCTGGCGATTGTCTTCCCGCACCTCCCTCGTAGTCACCCACTTGGCCGCGGCCAGGGCGCCCTCCCGTTGAATGGCCTCCTGCTCTCGCTTCGTGATGCCGTTACTGTACATATACCCGTAGATGACGTACGGCTTGCGCACCGCTTCCCGCACCCACTCCGTCACGCCGGTGACCGAGAGGCCGATCAGCGCGAGCATGAAGGCAAACGGGAGGTTGAAGTGTTGCGGCCGCTGAAACGGCCCGAAGAACGCGAAGACGAACAGGATGGCCGACAGCGCGATCGACAGGCCGGCGAAGATCATGACCGCTGGCGAGCCCCCCATCGAGATCTCCCTCGCCAGCGGCGGGAGCTGGGAGATGTACCAGGCCCCGCCCAAGGGCAGCACCAGTGAGGCTGGCAGAAGCCAGGTGGCAGCGAACCGAACCATTTTGCTTCTGAGTCTCCGGTCTGAGATCGCTGCAGCGGTAAGCAAGCCATAAAGGCCGGCGAGGGCGACGCACACCATCGTCCGGATGATGAGGGAGGGGATCGCCGTCGGGTTCAAGAAGGCGTCCCAAAACTCCCGTGTCGTCAGCCATCGGCCCGGCGTGAGCATGAAGGTCAGGATGCCGTTGATCACGAACAGGCTCAGCCAGGCGGCGATGAAATAGATCCAGCCGACGATCAGATGGGTGTGTCTATCGAGGCGGTCCCAGCCATAGTAATAGACAAACGCGGCGGCGATCTCGACGGCGAAGAAGACCCATTCGATCGCCCAGGCCCATACAAAGACGTGAAGCAGGGTCGAGGTGGCCGCGGGGCTGACAAGGCCGATG
>JBGPUH010000326.1:0-3171 GCA_041491025.1 Methylomirabilis sp. (SeqCode) | reverse complement strand
TCCGGAGAAATCCGAGAAACACTCCCCCAGATGTACTCGTCCACCATGATATCGCCGAGGACGAGGAGTTGTTGTTCGGGAAAACGGGCCAGAATCTCCTGGTACCGAATCGTCGCACCTCCCGCCGGGAAAATCCTGAAATTTTACTCAGTTAGGCTATCCCAAATCTCGGGAAAATTCAACCAGTTTCGCTCGCCCGCCCCTTCGCCTCCCGGTAGAATGCGACGGTGCGGGCGATCCCCTCCTCAAGGGGAATGATCGGCTCCCAGCCGAGTTCGGCCTTGGCGCGTGAGGCGTCCAGGCAGATTCGGTCGATCTCGCCAGGACGTTTGGCCTCCAGGACCGGCTCCAGCGTGGCACCCACCGCTGATCGAACCAGTTCAAAGATCTGTCGATCGCTGACCTCACGTCCGAGCCCCAGGTTGTAGATCCTGCCTGCAGCCCGCTCCCCCACCATGGCCAGGAGGTTCGCCCGGACGACGTCATCGACATGAACGTAATCCCGGGTCTTGGTGCCATCGCCGAAAATCGTCGGGCGCTGGCCGGCGAGCATCTGCCGGCTGAAAATCGCCACCACGCCGGCCTCGCCACTGGGGTCCTGCCGGGGGCCATAGACATTGGCATATCGCAGGGTGGTGTAGTCCAGGCCAAACCAATCGCGGAGGATTTCCAGGTACCGTTCCACTGTATATTTGCTCAACCCGTAGGCGGACAGCGGACGGATCGGATGGTGTTCGTCAACGGGCAGGCGCTGCGGTTCGCCATAGACCGCTCCACCCGACGAGATGTCGATGAACTTCCTGACCTTGTAGGCAAGGGCTAGCTCGATCAGGATCAGCGACCCGACGATATTCACGGAGGCGTCAAACGACGGCTCGGTCATCGACCGGCGTAAGTTCCCCTGGGCCGCGTGATGGTTGACCAGTTCCGGGCGCTCGGCGCGAAAAATCGCTTCCATGGCCTCCCGCTGGCGGATATCCACTTGGTAGAAGCGGGCCGAGGGATGGACCTGTTCCCGTCTGCCCATAGAAAGGTCGTCCACCACGACCACCTCATGGCCCTCCTTCACCAACGCGTCCACAAGATGCGACGCGATGAACCCGGCCCCTCCGGTCACCAGAACCTTCACGTCTGCTCCCCAGTGTCGAGTTTCGGGTTTACGAATACAAACGACAATTTTAAAGTTACATCGGGCGAGTGGCCGAGGCGGGGCGCCCCATCCGCCCGCAACGCAAGGGCCCCACTGGGGGATGGGTGGAGTGAGGACGGATGGGGCTGCCGAAGGACAGGACCCGCCTTTGCAACAAGATTAAGGACGTTTGTATTAATATCCTTTCTGAACCCAAAACTCGCAACTCGAAACTCGAAACTTTCAGATGGCATTCTTGTGGATGAACCCCTTCCAGAGACTCAACCAGAGAATCTTCAGATCGAACAGCAACGACCAGTGTTCGATGTAGAACAGGTCGCACTCGATCCGTCTATCAAGAGAGGTATCGCCCCTCCACCCATTGACCTGGGCCCATCCGGTGATGCCTGCTTTGACCTTGTGCCGGAGCATATACCGTGGGATCCGCTTCCGGAACTCCTCGATAAAGACCGGCCGCTCTGGACGGGGACCCACCAGACTCATCTCCCCCCGGAGGACATTGATCAGTTGTGGCAGTTCGTCCAGGGAAGTCCGGCGAAGCAGGGCGCCGATCGCCGTCCTGCGGCGGTCGTCCCGAGTGGCCCAGACCGCCCCGGTGTCTTCTTCGGCCTCGGTCCGCATAGATCGAAATTTCAGCATCTGAAAGGTTCGGCCATCAAGACCCATCCGCTCCTGATGGTACAGCACCGGGCCGGGCGATGTCAGCTTGATAGCGGCCGCGAGAAGCAGCAGCAGTGGCGCCGTGATCAGCAGGGCGATGCCCGACAAGCCGACGTCCAACACCCGCTTGGCAACATGGTTCCAGCCGTATGAGGGCGAGTCTTGTAAACTGATGAGGGGAAGGCCTTCGAACTCCTCCACCCCTCCGCGCAGCGTAATGTACTGGTAGAGGTCGGGAACGACGTTGATGTCCACGATCGCCTCTTCAAGGCTTCGAAGGATCCCCTCCATCCGGCCATAGGCGTCCAGGGGAATGGCGATGAACACCATGTCAATTGACAGCTCCCGAGCGAGCTCGCCCGCCTGCTCGTAGGTTCCGAGCACGTGCAGTCCCTCCACCTTTTCCCCCACCGTCTTGGGATCCGCGACCAGGAGCCCGGCGATGCGAAGGCCCAATTCCGGACGCGCACGGATCTTCTCGACGACCTTTCGGGCCAACATCCCTTCTCCGACGATCACGATGTGGCGGAGATTGTACCCCCTGCGCCTCATGAGGCGGAGACTCTCGCGGAAGGAACCCCTGACAAGGCTGACCGAGAGAATGCTGAACCCCCAAAAATAGACGATCACCAATCGTGAGAACTCGAACTGTTTGAAGAAGAACGTGAGGGCCACGAGGATCAGGACGGCAAGCGTGCATGCCTGGGCGATGTCACTCACCTCCGCCAGGCGAGAGGAGATGCGCCGGGGACGGTAGAGTCCAAAGGCCTTGAAGGCCGCGGCCCAGACGATGACGATCAGCGCCAGCAGGAGGAGATATGGCCGGATGCCGGGGAGGCCGCGGTAGACCGGAACGGGACCCCAGTAGAAGCGGAGATAGTACGCGACAATCCAGCTTATGGAGATCGCCAGCAGGTCGGATAGGAGCATCAGGCTTTCAAGAAACTGGCTGTGTCGCTTCAGCATCGTCGTCGGCGGCTCCGGCCCTGATTCTTCCAACCTTCGTACTGCTCAGCAACGAATGCAGCCATCCGCTTCTCAAAGATCGAGCGATCAAAGGTCAGCGCATGAGCCCGGAGTGCCTCCGGATCGAACTGATTCGACGATCGTTCGAACAGCTCGATCGCCCCGATCAACCCCTCGACGGTCTGCTCGGAGAAAAAGACGCCTGTCGGGGCTTCGGGTTTCGGGTTTCGGGTTTCAGGTTTCAGGTTCGCAGACGCGCTTGACTCCAAACTCGAAACTCGAAACTCGAAACGATTCAGGGGGATCACCGTTTCCGTGACGCCGCCCTTGCCGTACGCGATCACCGGCCGCCCGCAGGCCATCGCCTCGACCGGGAGGATCCCGAAATCCTCCTC
>JBGPUH010000325.1:0-3201 GCA_041491025.1 Methylomirabilis sp. (SeqCode) | reverse complement strand
CGGGCGGCAGCCATCTCCCTCCAGGTCAATACCTTGGTCACTGCCGAGACCGCCGAGCATCTGCCCGGTGTGTTCCGCTTGCTCTTTGACATGGGGATCATGCGGTGGAGCCTTTTCTACCTGATTGGAACGGGACGGGGCCGGGAGCTCCGAGAGATCAGGCCCAGCCAGGCGGAGGTGCTTCACCACTGGGTCTACGACCTTACCAGGACGGCGCCATTTGCCATCAAGACGACCGAGGCCCCCCACTTTCGTCGGGTCGCCTACCTGCGAATGCGGGCGGAAGGACGAGATGAAGCCGAAATCCGTCGCACGCCTGTGGGGCGGGGCTTCGGCATCCGCGACGGCAACGGGATCATGTTCATCTCGCACACAGGGGATGTGTACCCTTCCGGGTTCTTGCCGGTGGTAGCCGGGAACGTACGCCGTCAGAGCCCCGTGGCGCTGTACCGCCACGCGGAGCTGTTCACGGCAATACGGGACGTGGACCAATACGGAGGCAAGTGCGGCCAGTGTGAGTTCCGCAGGATCTGTGGCGGCTCCAGGGCCCGCGCCTTCGCCGCGACCGGCGATGTCCTGGGGAACGACCCGCTCTGCACCTACGCGCCGGAGTGTCTGGCGGGCGCCGTGGATGCGCGGCCGCGGTAAGAGCGGGAGATCGGTGTCCGGCCACTGGCTCCGACGGCTCATGCGGCGGGCGCTCCTCTTCAGCGCTCGGCCGGGGAGGGTGGCATCGCTGCCATCGATTAGGCAAGGGTTGCTGTCGCACACCATTTTGCGACCACTACACTCTGAGGCCATTGGGGTCCTCAAGCTGTCTCGAGGGGAGTTCCGTGGCGCGAATCTTGTTCGTGGGGAGTGGGGAGGCGCCGGTTGAAACATACCGCGAGGGCCTGTCCAGAGATTTTCACCAGCTCGTGCTTTTCGAAGTGACCGATGACCTGCCGGAGCGGATCAAGAAGAGCCGCGTTGATCTGATCCTTGTCGATCTCGAATCCCTCCAGCCGCGTAATCGCGACATATTGCTGGGCTACCTGAGTAACCCCCAGGTCGCGCAAACGATTCCTGTGATCGTCGTGACCGATGACACGCCCAGCGCTCCGTGCCTTCTCTCGAGCGCTTTTGTCCTGCAGAAACCCGTCTCGATGCAAACACTGCGGGACACCGTTCATGGGACCCTTCAGGACCTCCCAAATCATTTTGAGTTTGAGGGCACCACAGGAACCGATCAAGTCTGCGGCAGGCAGATCGCTCCGCATCAGCGCTCGAAATCGGCAGGATTATTTCAGGAGCCTGGCGAGCCGATCTGTCCCTTCTTCAAGAAGGCGACGGCCGACTGGCTCTATCCGGTCACCGGCTACTGCCAAGGCCGGGCGGATGGGAAGCTGATGATCCCGAGCATTGCCGAGTATCGCGAGCTCTGCACGACCGAACACTTTCGATCTTGTGAGAACTACCAAAACAAGCGACGACTCCTTCACGACGCAGTAGACTGAAGCACGAACTGCTGCGTTGCATTGCCCCCTCACTTTCCCTCGGATTTGGGACATTATTAGGCGACATGAGGCATGCCGCTCCATCGGTATCACATCCGCAATTCTCACTAGTTAAGAGTGCTCACCTTTGGATGATGGGGAATCGGTGCCCCACCAGCGGGGCTTTCGAAATCACTTGGTTTTGATTAGTCGTCGGTCATCCACTTTATTCCTTTAAAATCAATAGAATACGGAATTCAGATTCTTCAAATGATCGGGAGCTTCTGGTATTAATTGTGCACGAGAGAGGAGAGAGACACTATTGTCAAGGCGGCTGATGTCTATCCAGGAGCTCTTCAGATATGTCTGAGGCGGGGAGACAGGGTCGTCCATCGCAAACGAGTTGATAGTAGCGAAGCAAACGGGAGGAACGAATGCAAATCAAACGGATCCTTTTTCCGACCGACTTTTCCGAGAATGCCGAATACGCATTTCAGTATGCGCTCACCTTCGCACGCGAGTTCGGGGCTAAACTTTACGTTCTTCATGTGATCTACTTTCCTCCCCAGATGCCCGAATATGACATCGGCCAGGTCATCGACGGCTTGGTCAAGAATGCTGAAAAAAACTTGAAAAAGCTGATTGAGAAAACAAAAGAGACCGAAGTGATCTTCCATCCTGAGGTGCGGGTTGGTGTGGAGTACAGCGAGATCACCGAGCTCGCGGAAAAGGAGAAGATCGATCTCATCGTGCTGGGGACCCATGGACGGACCGGGTTGGCTCATGCCTTTCTGGGCAGTGTCGCCGAGCGGGTGGTTCGCCACGCCGCCTGCCCGGTCTTGACCGTGAAGCCGCCACGGATCAAAGGGGCGAAGACGGCGAAGAGGAAGTGAGGGAGGCCGCAATGCGTCGCGAGGCGTTGGCTCGATATCTTGAGACTGCCCTCGGCGGCGTCGTGGAGGTGCAGGCGCTCCGGCCGCTAGGGTTCGGTCAGCCTTCCGATGCTGTAAAGGGGCATGGAGCTCTGCTGACCGGCGACCTCAAGGCGTTCGGCTATGGCCGGCCAATCCAGATCGACGTGCTCTTGGACGGTGGTCCACATTCGTATGTCCTCTCCACGATGCGGGGCGGACCCGGCTTCGGCCACGATCACTTTGCCGACAGAGCGGGCGAGTTGATTTGGGCGCATGACGCCTATGGGAAGCTCCTGCGTCACGTCAAGAGCCTCGACGTCGGTTTCATCACTCGGGAAGGGGAGCTGCGATCGGCTGGGGATGCGGAAGAATACTTCCTCCTGATGGAGAAGGGGGAGGGCACGCCATACCGGATCGATCTCGAACGGATACGGATTGAGGGGAACGCGACCTCGCTAGACCTCGACCGTGCCAGGGCGCTCTCGGCCTACCTGGCGAAAATTCACGCGGAGAAGGGTTGGGATGTCCAGCTCTACTTCCGGCGGATCCGGGATCTGATCGGCCACGGCGAGGGGATCATGGGAATTCTGGATGGCTACCCGGCCGATTACCCGCTGCTGCCGCCCAAGCAGCAGTATCTTATAGAGTCCGGCTGCATTGCCTGGCGGCACCACCTGAAAGAGAAGGCGAAGCGTCTGAGCATCGTCCACGGCGATTTTCATCCCTGGAACATCCTCTTTGAGGAGGGGAGTGACTTCACGGTGCTCGACCGGAGTCGGGGAGAGTGGGGCGAGCCGGCCGATGACATCGCG
>JBGPUH010000324.1:0-3216 GCA_041491025.1 Methylomirabilis sp. (SeqCode) | reverse complement strand
TCCGGCTGGTGGATGTGCGATCAGGTCGGCGGCACCGCGGCCGCGGTCGGGATCATGACCGCGCTCGTATACCGGGAAAAGGTCTCGGGGCGTGGGCAGTTCATCGAGGCCACGGCGGCCAATGGGGTCATCCGGATCCTCGACTACAACTGGGGCTGGTACGGGATGGACGGAAGCATTCGGCCCCGCTACGGGAACTGGGACCTGGCGATCAACATCTATGCGGTGAACCCGTGTAAGGACGGTCAGATCATGGTCGGCGGAGGCCACGACCGGCTCTGGTTCCGCATCTGGAAGACAGTCGGCAAGGACCAACCAGCCCTTGAGCAGCACATCATTGAGGATCCGAAGCTCAAGGTGGTCACCGACCGGCTCCCCCACTACATGCAGGTGGAGACCTACACCACCCTTTCCGAATGGTTCAAGGACAACACTCGATACGAGGCCGAGACGAAGCTTCAGGCGGAAGAGGTGGCCTCTGGCGGCGTCTCCTTCATGGACGAGGTGTGCGAGACCCCGCACTACAAATACCGGGGCCACATGGAGGTCATTGACGACCAAAACTACGGCCCGGTGTTGATCGGAAGCTCGGCCTTCCTTGGGTACCGGACCCCTGGCCGGGTCAAGTGGATCGGGAGGCCGACCGGACAAGACAACGACGACGTCTACCGCCGCCTGCTCGGCCTCACCAAGGCCGATATGGACGGTCTGAAGGGAAAGGGGGTAATCTAATGGCGATGTCCTTTGAAGAGTATTGTCGGGATGTCTTTGACCCGAAGAAAGTCTTTAGCAAGCCGGAGCCCCTGAAGGGGTATCGGTTCCTCTCCATGACGCAGTACATCCTGGGTCCCTCCGCAGCCAACTACCTGGCGGAGCTGGGGGCCGAGGTGATCAAGATCGAGCTTCCCCGGCGCGGAGAGCCAATGCGTCACACCACGCCCTTCAACGAGCCTCTCCTTTACCCCCTCTCCAAGTGGTTGCCTGACAAGGGGACCGGGCTAGGGTTCTTCGGCGCAAATCACAACGAGTATTTCCTCTCTGTCGATTTCCATAAGCCCGAGGGGCAAGAGATCGTGAAGATGCTGGCGGCTAAGTCGGACGGGGTGGCGGAGAACTACCGCGCCGGCACCTTCGACCGATGGGGGATCGGCTACCGGCAGCTCAGCCAGATCAATCCTCGGATCATCTACCAGTGGCTGGGTGGATTCGGTGGGTGGGGCCCCGGCCGCAAGCGGGCCTCCTACGACATCCTGGGCCAGGCGCAGGGCGGCTGCTTCTCCGTGACCGGGTGGCCGGTCAAGATCCCTGGCTATGAAGGCAAATTCCCCAGCGGACTTCCCTCCAAGCACACCATCTGGATCATGGATTACTGGGGGGGGATGATGGGGGCGTTCCAGATGCTGGCGGCCCTCTACTGGCGCGACAATGTCTCGGGCGTCGGTGACTTCTTCGAGTATTCTCAGGTCCAGGGGGCGCAGCGCCACCTCTCCGATGCGATCGCCCTGTATGGCCGGCATGGCCTAGTTCAGCAGCGCTGGGGCAACTGGGACGTGCTGCTGTGCGTGCACGGGATCATCAAGTGCGGCAAGTCGTCCTACCCCGGCTCGCAGTTTCCGGCGGAGGCGGAAGAAGGCTTCTGCCTGGTCAGCGCGCATACTGACGCCGACTATGCCAAGTTGATGAAGGCGGTCGGCCGCGACGACCTCGCCAAGAAGTTCCCGACTCACGACGACCGGGTCAAGGCCGAGAACCAACCGGCGATGTATGAGGCTCTCGAGGCCTGGGCCAAGGACAAAACCAAGGAACAGGTCGAGGAGTTTATGCACAAGAACGGCATCAACGCCCAGCGGGTCATGAACAGCAAGGAGGTTTCGACCAGCGAACACTTCCTGCAGCGGGGGAACGTGCACTTTATCGACGACCCGACCTTCGGCGAGGTCTTCAGCCAGGGTCCGGTCTTCATGGCGTCGGAGACCCCACCCCGGCATAAGTGGGCCTTCAAGCCGGTCGGCGCCGATAACGAGTATCTCCTCTCTAAGCTCTGTGGCTTTTCCAAGTCGAAGATCAAGGAGCTGGAGTCCCAAGACGTCATCTAAGGCCCGAAAGGAGGGTTGCTGATGTCCTTTGCCAATTGCTCTCTGATTCTGGAGTGCTCCAAGTGCCAGGTGCTGAACTACCTGGACCCTTTTACCTTCTGGTTCTTCAAAGGGAAGGTGAAGTGTGCAGGGTGCGACGCGATCTGGGCTGTCGAGATCAACAACGGCACGCGGGTCAGCGGGCCGACCGCGGCAACGCCGCCGCATGACAAGCTGCCCGGATTCGCTCAGACTAAAGACTATAAGCAGGACTGGAGGTCGGCCGACAAGGTCAGTGAGGCCCCCAAGGCCCGACCCGACTTCCAGGGCAAACCGATCCCCATCTACAAGAATGTTCGGGGCAAGCTGGTAAGTGGTGGCCCACTCAAGCCAGAGGACTTGGTCGGCAGCCGGCCGAAGTTCATCCTGGAGGGCAGGCCGTACAAGTAATTGATCATTGACCCATGACAATGGGGAGGCGGGGTGGGGTGGTTCCTTCACCCGCCCGGCCGACCCCCTCAGCAGAACCTGAGGAGGAAGGAGGTCTGTTTATGGCTGATCAGAAGAAACCGAACTGCCCGATTCATGGGACACCGGATTGCTTCGCGCCGGCGCTGGATCCCATCATCGCAAAGGCCTACGAGGGGTATTGCACCAAGATCGAGTGGCCGTATGCCAGGATCATCCCCAAGGGGTGGAAGCCCGGGGCATAGAGCTGCTCCCTAAGACACCAAAGCGCTGTCGCCCCTTGATGCAGCCCGAGCGTGACGGGCTCGCAGGGTTTTGAGGGCCACGGTCTCCGAATTGGGAGACCGTGGCCTTCTTTCTCAAGCCATTCCACAAGGGGTGTGCGCCTTGACCGAAATGCCGCGAGTATGTTAGAGTTCATTCACTCGGGTCGGCTCACTCGGTCCCCGTTCGTATCCGCCAGGTTTCATCAGGGGTTAACACAGAGGAGAACAGAGCGATGAAAGTCGAATTCTACTACAGCAGTAAGGTGACACCAGGACAGCAATTCTTCTGCGATAACGCGAAGGCGATCGAGTTGATTGGGAAATTGAAAGCCAAAGGCGTCAACGCCGTCGCGAGTGATTCCGAAGTCAATCCACCAGGGTTCATGAAATATAATGCGGCGGTCACG
>JBGPUH010000323.1:0-3220 GCA_041491025.1 Methylomirabilis sp. (SeqCode) | reverse complement strand
TTCCGCGACAGCGTAGACCTCCTCGAACAGCTCATCGCGGGAAGCGAACGATTTGGTCTCGGGATACCGGCGGCTGTTGGCGAGAACCCGGTGGATGCGATCGATGTGGAACCGACGACCCAAGCGGATCCAGAGGTCATAGTCCATACAGTAGTTGAGCGCCGGGTCCAGGAGGCCCACGATGTCCAGGGCGGCACGCCGGATAAATGCGGTCGGTTGGCAGATCAGACAGGCCTCGGCCATCCGATCCAGGCTGAAATCCTCTGTCGGGTAGGTCCCGACCACGGCGTTCTTCTCGTCGATGTAATAGGCCCCGCCATAGACCACTGCCGTGTCAGGATGGGTGGCAAGGTGTTCGACCGCAGCCTTCACCGCGCCAGGGTGATAGGTGTCATCGGAGTTCAACCAACCGAGGATCTCCCCTTTGGCGAAACGGAATCCGGTATTCACAGCGTTCGCCTGGCCCAAATCCGGCGCCGAACTCCAGAAGAGCCGGCCACTGTAGCTGCGCAAGATGTCAAGCGTGCTGTCGATGGAGCCGCCGTCTACCACGATGTACTCAAGCCTGGGATAGTCCTGAGAGAGCACGCTCTCGATCGTCTCCCGGATAAACCGTCCTTGGTTCAAAGAGGGGGTGATGATGGAGACTAAGGGCAGGTTGTCTTGCGCGGTCATGATCGTCATGCCGAGGGTTGCGGATCCCTCAAGAGGTAATGGTGGTCTTGGAGATCAATCACGGTGGGGTGGATCGGGAAGCAAGGAGATGGCTTCACAGGAGGGATACCGAACCAAGTGAATCTGCTTGCAAAGAAGATAATGCATGATCACATACCATTCCCCTCCTATGAAAATACACGTCGAATCCACGCGCCGTCAACGAGTTTCTTGGGATGGGGGACTTCAATGATCGGGCGTTCGTGCTCCTTACGTGCTCGGGCTTTGTGCACACGGGCTTTTTCCCTCGACCGTCTCCTTATCCCCTCCGGCCATCATCGCATTTATTCGCTAATCGGAAAGGTGTTGTATAGAAACGCGCAAGTCGCCTCTTCTCAGGGCGAGCGGCACAGTCAAGGAGATCGGCATGTATCGTGCAAAGCCCTTGACAGTCTTGCGGAAGCTAGTTTACCATCTGTTTCAGGTGGAGGGTGGCTGCGATGATGGTGCGGCGGTAGGACTTGCGTCAACGAATTGGGGGAGGAAAGCAGACCTCACGATGGCGAGTATGCAAGGCGGTGGCGGACGCGAACTGCTCGGCGAGATCCTGATTCGTGAAGGATCGATCACGCGCGACCAGCTCCAACGGGCGTTGGTGCGGCAGCGAGAGATCGGCAAGCGGGTGGGGGAAACCCTCGTGGAGCTCGGGTACGCGTCGGAGGAGGAGGTCGTCAAAGGCCTCGCACGGCAATTCGCGCGCCCCTATCTCTCGCTCGCTTCTCTCTCGATCACGCCTATCCCGATCCGGGATCGTCTCTCGTCGAAGTACCTGCGGGAGCACAAGGTCTTCCCAATCGAGCTCAAGGATGGCGTGCTGGCCGTTGCCATGAGCGACCTGACCGATCCATACACATTGGACGATCTGCGGCTCAGCACCGGGTGTGCTATCACAGTTTCTTTGGCCAAAGAGCGGGAGATCCTCGAGGCGATCGATCAATATTATGGCGACGGCCAGACGACGATCGAGAAGATCGTCAAGGGATACGGCGAAGAAGAGGGCGGGGCCTCCGGTGAGGATCCCGAGGATGTCGATCACCTGCGCGATCTGGCCTCAGAGGCCCCCGTCATCCAGCTCGTGAACCTCCTCATCATGCGGGCGGTGGAGGCCAGGGCGAGCGATATCCACATCGAGCCGTTCGAGGACACGCTTCGGATCCGCTACAGGGTTGACGGAGTCCTGTTGGATCACGAGTCCCCACCGAAGCGGCTGCAAAGGGCTGTCATCTCCCGCGTCAAGATCATGGCGAAGATGAACATTGCCGAGCGACGGCTTCCCCAGGACGGCCGGATCCGCCTCCAGATCCTTGGCAAAGACCTGGATCTCCGGGTCTCCACCGTCCCGACGCTCTATGGCGAGAGCGTGGTGATGCGGATCCTGGATCGGAGCAGCCTCCTCCTGGGCCTGGAGGAGCTGGGCATGCCCGATGACGTTCGCGCGCAGTTTCAGCGCCTGATCCGAAAGCCCCATGGCATGCTCCTGGTGACCGGGCCGACGGGGAGCGGGAAGACGACCACCCTGTACACCGCGTTGAACGAGATCAACTCCGCCGATAAGAAGATCATCACGATCGAAGATCCGGTCGAGTATCAGCTCCGAGGCGTCAATCAGATCCACGTCAAGTCCAAGATCGGCTTGACCTTCGCCAACGGCCTCCGCTCCATCGTCCGTCAGGACCCCGACGTCATCATGGTCGGGGAGATTCGCGATGCGGAGACGGCGGACATCGCCATCCATTCGGCGCTGACGGGGCATCTCGTGTTCAGCACCCTGCACACCAACGACGCGCCCGGCGCAATCACGCGGCTCCTGGACATGGGAATCGAGAACTACCTGGTCTCCAGCGTCCTGGTGGCGGTCCTCGCACAGCGTCTGGTCCGCGTCATCTGCCCCGAGTGTCGGGAGCCGTACCACTTGGATCCGGCCGCGGTAAGGAAGATGGGGATCAAAACCGAGGTCAATGGCGCGATGCAGATGTTTCGGGGCAAGGGATGCGCCGCCTGTAACTTCACCGGATATCATGGCCGCAGCGGCATCTACGAGTTCCTGGTGATTGGCGAGGAGATCCAGCGCCTCATCCTGGAGAAGGCCGATTCCAACGTGATTCGGCAAAAGGCCATAGCGCTCGGCATGAGGAGTCTGTGGGAGGATGGTTGGCAGAAAGTTGAGCAGGGGGTGACAACCCTGGAGGACCTGCTTCGGGTCTCGAAAGAAGAAGGATAAGAAGGGCCATTCCCTGACAGGCGGGGTCTCAACTTGGCAGATAGGTGTCTCCTATCTGCTTTTTTTGTGCCTCTTGGCTGTCATCTAGCGGCTCCATTTGTGTTGACAGTGCATCAATAATTGCTATAGTCCTAAACCTAGGCGCGAAGGTTGGTGTCAATAAAGGAAAAAGCCGTCTATGGGCACATTCCAATACACCGCGACTGACAGCACCGCCAAGATCGTCCGTGGGAGCATGGAGGCCGCCAACGAACGGGCGGTGGTGACGTGGCTTCGAGACAACGG
>JBGPUH010000322.1:0-3223 GCA_041491025.1 Methylomirabilis sp. (SeqCode) | reverse complement strand
GGGCATCGTGCTGGGGCCGCCTACCGGGGAAGCAAGTATGGCATGCGCGGCGGCATCATCCTGATCGAGGGAAACGTCGCGCATGAGGTCGGCGCCTACATGCGCCGCGGGCTCATCGTGATCAAGGGGGACGCAGAGGACTTCCTTGGGGCAAGGATGGCCGCCGGAACGATCTGCCTCTTCGGCCAGGCTGGTCTCAGGACGGGAGGGGGAATGCAGAAGGGGACCATCGTCTGCATGCGCCCCGTCGAACTGCTGCCGACGTTCGCCTACGACTGCACCTACGCCCCAGTCTTTCTTCGGATTCTGTTCAAGGGGCTGAAACATCTCGGGGTGCAGACTCCCCCCGGGGCGACCGACGGCTCGTGGCGGCGCTATCATGGAGACCTCGCTGACGTCGGCAAGGGCGAGATCCTGATTCCGGCCTAACGAGGGGACTGCTATGTCGGTGAGCCTGAATCGCCTGGCCAGCGAGATTCTCGACCGGATGACGGGGAAGGCATCCGCTCTCGGGATCTCGGTCTCGATGCTGGCGAATGGCGCCAGAGTGGCCGATCTCGGCGTGAAGACGCCGGGAGGGCTGTTGGCGGGTAAGGGGCTCGCCGAGATCTGCCTGGGTGGCCTGGGAGAGGTAGCCTTCCTGCCGCTTGGCTACGGCGATCTTACGCTGCCAGGTGTCAGCGTTGCGATCGACGGCCCGGTGCTCGCCTGCCTCGGCTCCCAATACGCCGGCTGGAAGATCCATCGTGGGAAGTTCTTCGCGATGGGGTCCGGTCCAGCCAGGGCATTGGCAAGGACCGAGGAGCTGTACGCGAAGATCGGTGTGAAGGATGAAGCTGACGTCGCGGTCCTGGTTCTGGAGAGCGGTCGCCTGCCGAACGAAGAGGTTGCCGACTACGTGGCGGAGAAATGCGGCATACAACCCGGGCGGGTCTCACTGGCTGTCGCCGCAACGCGAAGCCTGGCAGGGGGGGTGCAGATCGCTGCTCGCTCTGTCGAGACTGCCATGCACAAGCTCCTGGAGTTGGGATTCGACGTAGCCAGGGTGCTGAGCGGATTTGGAACCTGCCCCATCGCTACCCCGGCCGTCGATGACCTGGCAGCGATCGGGCGGACCAACGACTGCGTCCTGTATGGGAGCGAAGTCTTCTTGACGGTCTCCGCCACCGATGCGGAGATCGAAGGCCTGATCGAAAGGGTTCCATCTTCCTCTTCGCGAGACTACGGCCAGTTGTTCGGCGACCTGTTCAAGCGCTATGATGGGGACTTTTACAAGATCGATCCGTTTCTTTTCAGCCCGGCCAAGATCGCCATCACAAACACGGCCAGTGGCAGGACCTTCAGGTCTGGGCGCTTTAATGGCGAGCTGCTGCGGGCCTCCCTCCTCGGGTAACCCCTTTCCTCCAGCCCCTCTCTTCTGCGCCGAGCCCCTTTCATGAGAGTCGGAATCCTGGCCGATAGGAGAGGCTGGCATGTCGAAGCCCTTGCGAAGGCGTTAGCGCGACGTGGTTCAGAGGCCGACTTTCTGCCGATCACGCGTCTACTGGCCCGCGTTCCCGGCCATCCGCTTGTCAGCATCGGCAGCCAGGCGCTCGAGGGCTACGATGCGCTCCTGGTCCGAACGATCCCGGAAGGTTCGCTAGAGCAGATCATCTTTAGAATGGATGTTCTCCACCGGCTGGAAGCGGCCGGGGTTCGGATCATGAACCGACCGGCGGCCCTTGAACGAACGGTGGACAAATACTATACCTCGAGCGTGCTGGCCCGCGGCGGCCTGCCGACCCCGCGGACAGTGGTGGCCGAGGGGTTTGACGAGGCCATGGAGGCGTTTCGTGAATTCGGCGACGTCATTGTCAAGCCGCTCTTCGGCGCCGGCGGGCGGGGGATGGTCCGGATCAGCGATGCTGAGATAGCCTACCGAACGTTTCGCGCCCTTACCCTCACGCGAAGCATATTCTATATCCAGGAATTCGTCCCGCACGGTGACCACGATCTCAGGGGAGTGGTAGTAGGGGATCGGGTGGTCGCGGCCATACGACGCCGGTCGGCGGGTTGGCGGCATAATGTGTCCCAGGGCGCACGGCCGGAGGCGTGCGAGCTAAGCGAGGAAGCCATCGGCCTGTGTCTCGGCGCCAGTCGCCTCCTTGGGACCGATTATGCTGGCATCGATCTGTTGGATACAGGCGACGGCTTCACCGTGGTGGAGGTCAACAGCATCCCAGGCTGGTCCGGCCTCCAGAAGACCACCGAGATCGATATTGCTGGCGAAATCGCCGATCACCTTTTAACCCGGCTTGCAGGCTGACGAGGCTGGGGAGGTGCGAGATGGGATGAGCCCCCCATGCCCTAAACCCTATGCCCTAAACCCTGTTACCGTCTCCCTCGCGGCCCAAATCGCCTGTCTCTTGGAAGTCAGCGCCGCCAAGCCGGGGAATGTCACGCCGTTCGCCGAATTCGTGGATACCCGCTACACCGACTTCTTGGCGAGCGCGGCCATCGTGGGAATGGTCTTCCGGAAGGCCGCGACTATCATGGCCGGCACGTTGATTCTCAACGTGGTGCGGGAAACACAACGGTTGGTCCGCCGGAACACCAACCTCGGCATCGCGCTGCTCTTCGCGCCACTGGCCAAAGCGGCCTTGCTTGGGGGGGGGCGATCGCTGCGGTTGCGCTTGCATGGTGTCTTGGCCTCTCTGACTCCCACCGATGGGCAGAAAGTCTATGAGGCGATCCGTCTTGCGCAACCCGGTGGCCTCGGCGAAGCGGAGCACTTTGACGTGAGGACAACTCGTGGCAGGGTCCCGTTGCTGGCCGCGATGCGCAAGGCAATGGAGCGGGATTCGATCGCGAGGGAATACACGAGCGACTTCGAGCTCACATTTACCATCGGCGTCCCGGCGCTCAAGGAGTGTGTCAAGGAATCGGGTGATCCGGAAGCCTCCATCGTCCAGACGTATCTCACGCTGTTGTCCCGGGTGCCGGATTCCCTCATCGCTCGCAAGTGCGGCATGGAGCGGGCCAGAACTGTTTCAAGGCAGGCGAGAAGGATCCTCGCCATCGGTGGGGCGTTTACTCGGGAGGGACGACAAAGCCTCAAGCGGTGGGATCGCGCGCTCCGGACCGGAGGCAACCGGTTGAATCCGGGGACAACCGCCGACCTGACTGCCGCAGCCATCTATGCAGTCATGCTAGGGGAGGGGATCGACTTCATGCTGGGGAGAAG
>JBGPUH010000321.1:0-3226 GCA_041491025.1 Methylomirabilis sp. (SeqCode) | reverse complement strand
GGAGCGCCGGGAGGATTTTCGATTTCTGCCACGAACCGGATGGTCCGCTTTTCTGTATCTACCGCCGACCCGATATTCGTGATGCGTCCCTCGAAGCTTCGGGTGGGAAAAGCGGCGACGGTGAGCCGAACCGGGAGACCGCGGCGTAGCACCGCCGCCTGTGATTCAAAGGCCTCGCCCTCTGCAAGGACACGGCTCAAGTCGGCGACTCGAAAGACGGCCTTTCCTGGTCCCACCGTTTCCCCAAGGCTGGCGTTCCGCTCGACGATCACCCCACTGATCGGGGCACGGAGAGTCAGCAAGGGGGACGCCCGGGAAGAACTCTTGATCTGCTCGATCTCATCATCCGCAAGGCCGATTTGCCGTAGGCGCCCTTCCAGCCCTTCCACCTCGCGGGCGGCTTGTCTCTGCTCCATCTCTTTCCTGAGAAGATCCCTGACGGCAATCGCCTTTCTGGCGGCGAGCTCACGGGAAAGGTCCCGATCGCTGTTCGCCAAGCCGAGCCGATTCCAGGCCTGGATGAGATCCGTCAGGAGATTCTCCAGTTCGAGGCTCCGTATTTCGACCAGCTTCTCGCCAGCTTCAACACGGTCACCTGGAAGCCCCCAGGCACTGACGATCTTTCCCTCGATCCGTGGACTGATTGCCACCGTTCGATCGGGATGGCTCACGATCATCCCGTTAAACGTCATGACCTCTTCGATGGGGCGAAACTCGACAGGACCCTCCTGAAGCCCGATCTTCTCTCGAATCGAGAGAGGCAGTGTGATAGCTCGATCTTTATCGATTGCAACCATGGGTGAGGCAGGAGCTCGACCCATACTCTGGCCCCGGTCCCGCTTCGAGGCGGGCACGGCCTGCGGGCCCCAGAGCTTCAGCCTGGCCACGCCTACGCCAGCCAAAAACAGGCCGAGGGCCATAACAGCGAAGAGAGCATTTCGCCATCTCTTCATCTAACCACCTTCTTCATGCGCCGGGAGCGTCATCCCGGCACGAGGCGTTCAGAAAATGTATACGAGGTTCGGATCTAAACGATTCGAGAACGCAGGGTGGACTTGACGCGAAGTGGCGAGGCCACGTGCGGGTCATCAGATCGTGGAAGACTGAAGGGCTTCCGCGTGACCGGGAGGGTGCAAATCGGCAGCGAAAGGTGAGCCACCGCGTGGAATCCATCGGCAGCCTTAGGAATCTCCGAAACGATAACCACCGGGTGGAGGACAGAATGAATAGCATCTTCGCCGGCCTGTACCCTGACCTGGACGACGCTTTCATCAAAGGTGTCGGAGGTGTCGGCGTCAAATGCATCAAGGGGGAGGTACACGAGCAAAAAGACCAGGAAGGCGAGGCGCCTGCGCCTGTTTCCCCTCCCAGTGTCTTCCTCTTCCATAACCGATCCCCGCTCTGCCCTCGAGGCACATGCGGCCATTTGCGACTCCTATGGTGCAACGATACCAGCTTTCGATACAGCTCGTCAACCCTATCTTTGGCCAAGGAAAGAGGTTGACACCGCCTAGAAGACTGTGCTATCTATCCCAAAATTAAGGGGTAACTGATATGCGGCTCTTCTGTCTCAGACATCTTTTCCTGATCTTTACTGTTTGCTTGATCGCCACCTCCTCGTATGTCCTCTTTGACTTGCTGGACATCGACGGATCGAACTTCAAGGAGCACGTTCAGGTCCTCGGCTTCGAAGCGGTGATGCCCGCCTGTAGCGGAGAGACCAAGCCTCCCGCCACAGAAAAACTGACTCCGTGGCCAGCGCTTTCTCGCGCCTTCTTGCTCACCCCCGTACGCCTCACTTCCCCCGCTCCCAACCGTGCTCTTTCCCCGATTTCCCACTACCTCACAGCCCACATCCGCAGACCTATCCAGCGAGATTCCTCGTCACCTGCACGTGGGACCGACCCCGAGAAACGATTAGCCTAGCCTCGGTTTCACACCGCAGTCCAGTTCTTAACCAGCACGACCGGTAAACGGAAAGGAGGTCGAGATGTTGCTATTCCGCCCCCTTGTGTGGGCGGCGGCACTCGCGTGTTTCGCGTTGCCGCTCCCCCCAGCCACCGCCGAGATCCGGAGCCTGAGATCGGAGGAGGCTGTGGAGCTGGCTCTCCAGCGCAACCCGATGCTTCGAGCTCAGGCCATCAGCATCACCTCAGCCGAGGCCACCGAGGTGACCGCCGCCCTCTGGCCAAACCCGAACTTTGTGAGTGCTTCTCAGGACTACACGGCTGGATTGTCCCAGCTCTTCGAACGCGGCGGCAAGCGCCAGCGCCGGCTCGATACCGCAAGACTCTCAACCAACATCGCGACCAGCGACTACTCCGATGCCAGGCGAACCCTCGTATTCTCGGTGAGAAAGACGTTCGCGGACGCACTGCTGGCCAAGTCGAACCTGAACCTAGCACAGGAGAACCTGAAGAACTTCCAGGAGGTGGAAGAGCTCAATAAGATCCGGTTTGAGAAGGGCGACATCTCTGGGGCCGATTTTCTGAAGATCGAGCTTCAAAAGCTCCAGTTTCACACCGATGTGCAGGACGCAACTCTGGCGTTGAAAACGGCCCAGACAACCTTAAAGACACTACTGGCCAACCCCCCGGATCTTGCAGAGGATTTCGATATCGAGGGCGAGCTCAAGTTCATCGAGTTCGATACGTCGCTTGGCGAGCTGAAGGCAATTGCCCTGCGTAACCGCCCGGACCTCCGTTCGGTTGAGACCTTGAAGAAGAAAACAGAGGCTGACATCCGGCTAGCCGTCGCCAACAGTTACACCGATATCACAGTGGCCCTCGGCTACCATCACACCGAGCCAGGGTTGCCTGAATGGATCAACCCGCTATTCCCAGTAGGCTCCGCAGAAAACAGCGTCGGTTTCGGCTTCAGCTTCCCGCTCCGCATCTTCGACCGGAACCAGGGAGAGATCGCCAGGACCAAAGCGGAGGCGATGCGGGCCGCTTCGATAGCAGAGGCCGCGCGGAATCAGATCAGCAGCGACGTTGAGGTGAGTTACGCCGCCTTCCGAACCAGCCGGGAGCGGGTTCGGCTCTACGAGCAGCTCTATCTCGATCGGGCAAAGGAGTCCCGTGAGATCGCGGAGTTTGCCTATAGGAGCGGCGCGACCTCCATCCTTGACCTGCTGGATGCAGAGCGAACGTACCGAGGTGTGCAACTGGCCTACCGCCAGGCGCTGGCTGCCTATCTGATAAACCTTCATCAACTTAGCGCGGCT
>JBGPUH010000320.1:0-3239 GCA_041491025.1 Methylomirabilis sp. (SeqCode) | reverse complement strand
GGTATGCCGCTGCATCTCCAAGAGCTGAAGCGCGGCCGCCCGCTGCTCCAGCGAAAGCGACCGACGCCCGTGCTGGTCGAAAAACGCCTCGACAGAGGGGGTGCTCCGGTCAAGCATCAGGGCGATATAGTCGTCCCTTGCGGCCCACACATCGGCGAAATACCGCTCTCCCTGCTCCACGAAGAAGCGACGGAGCCCGTCCCGTAGCCCCTCCAGGGCTGCCCGCAGGTGGACGCGCCAACCTTGGCGCCAGCCGGGCTCGCCGCCGGTGCTACAACCGCAGTCTTCTTTCCATCGCCCGAGGCCGTGCGCGCAGCTCCAGGCGCTTCCTTCCCGAATGAGCACCTCGTAGGCAGGCGGATGGCTTTCGAGATACTCCCCGAAGTTGGTGATCGCCAGATCTCCGGGCGCGACCTCTCGCGTCAGGAGGGCGGCCAATGTGCGCTCTCCAAATCTGGCGTGATGGCCGTAAGACTCCCCGTCGGTGCAGAGGATATACAGGCCACGGTCTGGGCCGCGGGAGGCCTCGACGAGTCGGCCGATGAAGCGATCGGGCGACTGCAGCAGGCCCTCAAAGGCAATGGCCCTGGAGAGTGCCGGGTCGTAGAAGAACAGGTCGATCGCTCCCCCACCAGGCAGGAGGCACCGATACGTACGCCTCGGATCGATCCCCTACGGGCCAACCTCGCGCCACCCCTCCTGGCCGATCGAGCGAAACCGGACTGCCTGCCAGGGCGCCAGGACGGTGAAGCGAATTCCATGATCGTTCAGAAGCTGAAGGCTCGCCGAGTCAACACCAGTCTCTGGGAGCCACATCCCCTCCGGCTCCCGTCCGAAGCGGGATCGGAACTCGGCGATCCCCCACTTGACGAGTGTGGAGCGGTCTAGTGGATCGGTAAGCGGAAGGATCGCATGGACGTACGGGTGGGCAAGGGCATTGCCGTGACCGGCGAAGCGGATCAGGCTTTGTCGGTCGGCCTCGATGATGCGGCGGCAGGTCTCTGGGGCGTGCCGCTCAAGCCATCGGAAGAGGGTGGGGCCGACGTCGAAGCTGATCCCGGTGTAATTATTGACCAGCCCCACGATCCGTCCCTCATCGTCCAGAAGCCTGGCCCACCCATTTGGCGTGTAGCATTCGGCAGCGATCCGCTCGTTCCAGTCGTGGTCGGGGGCGGCGGATGGCTGTCGTTCAATCTCGTCGGTCCAGGGATTCTCGCGCGGCGGCTGGTAGAAGTGGCCGTGGACGATCAGGGACGCCGATGGGGTTGGATTCATCGCGGCTCGGAGGAGGCGCCCGCTCGCCGGGTGGATTGGATCAGGCTTCGCAGAATCAGGCTGCGATTCGCCCCCCTCAGCAGAGATGCCAGGTCCTCGTACAGCGTGGGGTCATCGATGAGCGCTCCCAGCGTTCCCTCCCCTTTCGCCAGTCGGGCCGAGACCAGCTTGAGATTCTTGGAGGCTTGCTCGAGATCCGCCATGATCGTGTCGGCCCGCGGATCCGCAAACAGAACGTGGGCCAGCCCTTTTTGATCCCGGAGCTTCGCCATCAGCTCGCTGACCGCGCGGGACGCGTGTTCCAGGTCGGTCAGGACCTCGCGGCTCTTCGGATCGTTGAGGAGCGCTGGGAGCAAGCCCTTGCCCCCTTCTAATGTCTTCGACATCCGCTTCAGCGAGGTGGCGGCTTCGCTCAAGTCTTTCAGGGTCGCGCCTGAGGACTTCTCGTAGACCAGCGCGTGGAGCAATCCGCTGCCCCGTTCGATCTCCCCCATGATCCGGTTGAGGGAGGCGATGCTCTCGGCGAGATCCTGTCGCGCAGCCGTGCCCGCCCCACCGCCCAGGAGATGACTCAAGGAATCCGAGATCTTCACCACGTTGTCCACGATCTGATTGCCTCTCTGGAGGAGCTGGGCGTAGTCCGGCGGGTCGATACTGGCCACGACGGCCCCTGGGGGAAGGACCTTCTTCTCGGGACTTCCCACCGTCAGCTCCAGCACCTTGTCTCCCACGAGTCCGATGGTTCCGATGCTGGCGATCGAATCCTCCCGGATCCGATCCTGGAGCCTGGCGTCGAGGCTCATGGTCACCCTGATCTTCTTACTGGAGAGGTCCTTGCTGAAGGTAATCGCGCTGACTGAACCGATCGAGACGCCTGCGAGCCGGGCTGGCGCCCCGGTATTCAGCCCCTCGATGGTGCCGAAGAAGGCGTGCAGGCTGTAGCGGCGCTCGAAGATCCGGCTCTGGCTCCCGATGGTCAGCACAAAGACCATGAAAAGGATCAGGAGTCCCAGGACAAAGATTCCCACCCGCAAGCGCATCGACTGTTCACGTTCCTGCATTTGCTTTCCTCCTGCTTCGCTGTTCCAAGTTCAGCTCCGCAGTTCCAGGTCCCACGTTCCAGGTTGAAAAGAGCTGCTGGGATATTTCTACTCGGAACTTTCTCCACATCTACCCGGAACCTGGCACCGTTCTTATGCCATCGTTCCGGCAATGAACTGTCGAACCAGCGGCAGATCGGAGCTTTCGATCTCCTTGGGGGTTCCTGCGAAGGCGATCTTGCCCTGATAGAGCAGCGCGATTCGATCGGAGATCTTGAACGCGCTCCGCATGTCGTGAGTGACCACCACCGAGGTTACGCCAAGCTTCTCATCCATATCGACGATCAGCTCGTTGATCTTCTCGGTGTTGGTAGGGTCGAGGCCGGTCGTCGGCTCGTCATACAGAATGATCCGCGGAACCAGGGCGATCGCTCGGGCGAGGGCCACCCGCTTTCTCATCCCGCCCGACAGCTCGGCCGGATCTTTGTCCTCGATGCCCTCGAGCCCCACAAGGCTCAAGGTTTCCCTGACGCGCTCTCGAATCTCCTGCTCCGACATGGAGGTGTGCTCCCGAAGGGGGTAGGCGATGTTCTCTCCCACCGACAGGGAGTCGAACAGCGCCGAGCCCTGGAAGACCATTCCGATCTTCTTCCGGACCCGGATGAGCTGGTCCTCCGTGAGCGGCACGATGTCCTCTCCCTCGATCAGCACCTGGCCCGCCTCCGGTTTCATCAGACCGACGATCAGCTTGAGTGTGACGCTCTTGCCGATTCCGCTGCCGCCGATGATGGTGACCGTTTCGGCCGGCCGGATCACCAGGTCCATGCCCCTCAAGACCGGTGTGTCATTGAATGACTTAAAGATCTGGCGGAACTCGATGATCGCTTCGCTCACTTCACCAACCCTCCAGCCACCAGAAGAACT
>JBGPUH010000319.1:0-3260 GCA_041491025.1 Methylomirabilis sp. (SeqCode) | reverse complement strand
GCAAGAAGGGTCCGCAGCCGATTCGGCGGGACGCTCGAGCTGTTTACGCTCGGAGAGCTCGTCTTCTTCGAGTGGCCCAACCGCACCCTGCATGCAATCAACGAGTTCTCGGTGATCGAGCCGTTTGCCCCGCTCAAGGCAGATCTGGAGCGGCTGAGTTGTGGCGCCTACCTGGTAGAGCTGGCAGGCGCGGCCGTGGAGGATGAAGAGCCCAACGAGGAGATCTTCATCCTCCTCCGAGATGCGCTCACCTTGCTGGTTTCCCACGACGACCCGCGGCTCCTGCGGACCTTTGAGATACGCCTTCTTAGGATTGCCGGTTATCTCTTAGAGCTGTATCGCTGTCTCGTCTGTCGAACTGCTCTGAGGCAAACCGACGGGTTGGCGGTCAGCCCGTCCAGGGGTGGGCTGGTTTGTCCAGATTGTCGCCCTCGGGTGCAAGATAGTTTGGCTATCGCTTCAGAATCAGTGAAATACCTGCGTCTTGTCCTCCAAGGGGCGCTGCGGGAGTCCCTGGCCATTCCGCTCGCGCCCCCCCATATTGGCGATCTGGAAGAGGTTCTAAGAGTCTGCACTGCCTACTTTTTGGGCAAGAATCTCCGCTCCGTATCCTTCCTAAACCGTTTTCAACGGGGCATTTGACCCCCTTTCTGCCCGTTTTTCCTTGACAGCAAAGGGGCCTCTTGGTAGCGTGTAGCACGTTTAACTGATAAATCGGCCCGTTACACCCGGTGCGCGCTTTTCCCTCCTGTTGTTTTCACTTACGTAAAGGCACGATGATGAAACGACGAGCGAATTCTGCACTGACATTTCAGGGATTGATCCTGGGACTGGAGAGATTCTTCGCCGACAAGGGCTGTGTCATCCAGCAGCCCTACGACGTTGAAGTCGGCGCTGGGACGAGTAATCCCGCCACCTTCCTGCGAGTGCTGGGACCTGAGCCCTGGAATGTCGCATACGTCGAACCGTCTCGCCGTCCTACTGATGGGCGCTATGGGGACAATCCGAACCGCCTCCAACATTATTACCAGTATCAAGTGATCATGAAGCCATCTCCCGACGATATCCAGGAGATCTACCTCGACAGCCTTCGCAGTGTCGGCATCAATCCGCTGAAGCATGACATCCGTTTCGTGGAGGACGACTGGGAATCGCCGACGCTTGGCGCCTGGGGTCTGGGGTGGGAGGTCTGGCTGGATGGATTAGAGATCACCCAGTTCACCTACTTCCAGCAGGCCGGGGGGATAGACCTGAAACCGATTTCCGCCGAATTGACCTACGGGATCGAGCGGATCGCCATGTTCCTGCAAGGGGTGGAGAGCGTCTACGACCTGACCTGGGTGAAGGGGGTCACCTACGGCGACGTCCATCACAAGGGGGAGGTCGAATGGTCGATCCATAATTTTGAGGAAGCCGATGTCGCCCTACAGCTTCAACTCTTCGACCAATATGAGAAGGAATCGCTCCGCCTCATTGGGAAGGGATTGGTGCTTCCGGCATATGACTACTGCCTGAAGTGCTCTCACACGTTCAATATTCTGGACGCCAGGGGCGCGATCGGGGTCACCGAGCGGACAAGCTTCATCGGTCGCGTCCGGAATCTCGCGCGCCGTAGCGCCGAAGCCTTCCTGAAGCAGCGTGAGGAGATGGGCTTCCCGCTCATGAAGGCTTGGCACTCATAACGATTCCCACAAGAATACGATGCTATGACTAAAGAACTCGTATTTGAAATCGGGACAGAGGAGATCCCCTCAGGGTATATGACGCCGGCCCTGAGAGATCTCGAGGCGGAAGCTTGTCGCCTCTTCCAGGAGGAACGGATCGCCTTTTCGGGCGTGCGAACTCTGGGCACTCCGCGCCGCCTTGTCTTGTATGTCGAGCGACTGGAAGAGACTCAATCTGATCGGGTCCGCGAGGTGGTCGGTCCGGCGAAGGCGGTGGCCTACGATCAGGAGGGGCACCCGACCAAGGCCGCCCTCGGCTTCGCGAGGGCGCAGGGCCTCCCTGTCGAGAAACTGCAGGTCAGAGCACTTGATCGTGGGGAGTATGTCGTCGCCGCCATCGAAGAGCGAGGCGCTCATCTGGACGAGCTGCTTCCGATCCTCTTGCCCAGACTGGTCGCCTCCCTTTCCTTCCCGAAGTTCATGCGCTGGGGGCAAGGCAGCTTTCGCTTCGTCCGGCCGATCCGGTGGCTCCTGGCCCTCTACGGCGGTCGAATGATCCCCTTCGAAATTGATGGGGTCAAGAGCGGAAACAAGACGTACGGTCACCGGTTTCTGAGCCGTGGCCCGATCCGTGTTCGAAGCTTCCAAGACTATATGGAAAAGCTGGAAGAACGATATGTCATCGTGGACCAGTCACGCCGCCGGGACCTGGTGGTGAAGCTGGCCGAAGAGGCCGCCGCCAAGGTGGGCGGGAAACCGGTCCTCGACGACGATCTGGTGGAAGGCGTGACGTACCTGGTTGAATATCCCAACGTGGTGTGTGGCGGCTTCGAGCTAGAATACCTCTCGCTGCCCCGGGACGTGATCATGACCCCGATGCGGAAGCACCAGCGCTATTTCCCGGTGGTCGATCACGCCGGTCAACTCCTTCCCCACTTCGTGGCGATCTCCAATATGAAGGCCAAGGAGATGGATGTCATCCGCGTGGGGAACGAGCGAGTGCTGAGGGCGCGGCTGAAGGACGCCGATTTCTTTTTCAAAGAGGATCGGAAAATTCCGCTTCCTGAGCGAGTTCCCAAGCTAAGGGGGATCATCTTCCAGGACCGGCTTGGCACCTTGTTCGATAAAGTAGAGCGGCTCCAGGAACTGGTCATCTACATGGCCGAAAAGGTTGCCCCGAAACTTGTTCATGACGCCCGCCGGGCTGTGCAGTTGTGTAAGGCCGATCTGGTGACCACGATGGTCAAGGAGTTCCCCAACCTTCAGGGGGTCATGGGCCGTGAGTATGCTCGGCTCTCGGGCGAGGCCCCGGTTGTCGCCCAGGCGATCGAGGAGCACTACCTCCCCCGCTTCTCTGGCGACAGGCTTCCCGAATCAATGGTCGGGGCCATCGTAGGGCTGGCCGACCGGATCGACAGTATCTGCGGGTGCTTCGGGATCGGCCTGATCCCAAGTGGATCAGAAGATCCCTATGCCCTGCGGCGTCTCGGACAGGGGACGGTGCAGATCCTTTTGAGTACAGGGATCGACCTGCGGTTGTCCGAACCAATTGTCAAAAGCCTCGAGCTGTTCGGGGATCGCCTGACCCGGCCAAAG